>CAYUFW010000078.1:6470-27970 GCA_964443915.1 uncultured Pirellulaceae bacterium | reverse complement strand
GCTAGCACTTACAGTCGTCAAGAAGGGAAGTTAGAAACTGGAAACGGCACTAGCGCTGGTGACAAGCGAGCAGAACCATGAGTGAAAACGCACGTCCGGAACAACTCCGCCAGTTTCGATTCCTCCAGGATATCGAGGACGAAGAGTTGAGTCGCCTGGCCGCGATTCCGCGGCTGGTCGAATTCCCGGCGGACAAAGTCCTGTATCGTGAAAGCCAATCGCTGGCCAACATCTATCTGATTCTCAGCGGCAGCGTTTCGCGAGGGACAGCATGAGATCCAGCAAGCTTCCGGTGGGCTCTTACGTCCGCATCGAAAAACCGCAGTTGCAGGCGATCGTCGACCAGTTGCGGTCCCAAGGCTATCGCACGCTGGGTCCGCGGCTGGCCGACGCGGCCGTCGTGCTGGACGACTTGGATTCGATCCAGCAGATGCCCATCGGGTATCTGGATGAACAAGACGGCGGCAAGTACCGGCTGCAGTCGGCGGAGGGCGCGGGGTACTTTGACTACGTGGTGGGGCCGCATTCGTTGAAGAGTTACCTGTTTCCGCCCCGCGAGACGCTGCTGCGTTGCACCGAGGCCGAGAGCCGATGGCAGATGGAGACGCCGCCCGCGGCCGCCCAGCCGCTGGCCGTCATCGGCATCCGCTCGTGCGACTTGCACGCCCTGGAGATCCAGGATCGCGTGTTTTTGAGCGGGCCGTACGTGGACTGCAACTACGCGGCCCGGCGTCGCGCGTTGTTTGTCGTCGCGGTGAATTGCCGCCGTGCGGCCGCGACGTGCTTCTGTCATTCCATGAAGACGGGACCGGCCGTGCGGGTCGGCTACGATCTGGCCCTGACCGAACTGACGGATCATTTCGCGATCGAGGTCGGCACGGATCTCGGCGGCCAGATCGTCGGCCACTGCGACTGGGCGCCGTGTACGATGGAGGAGATCAACCAGACGCGCGAGCAGCCGGACAAACTCCGCCGCGAGATGCAGGGCCGGCAGGCAGAACCACCGACGGCGACGGCCGGCGAAGGGAACGGCCGGCCGCGCGGCCGCTGGTTGGACACGACGGAAATCCATGATTTGCTGATGCAGAACCTGGAACATGACCGCTGGGAGACGGTGGGCCATCGCTGCCTGGCCTGCGGCAACTGCACGATGGTCTGTCCCACCTGTTTTTGCAGCGACGTGGAGGACGTTTCCGACCTGTTGGGCCAACACGTGCGGCGGGAACGCATCTGGGCGTCATGCTTTACCGCCGAGCACTCGTATATGAACTCCGGCACAGTCCGCAAGGGGATCGCGGCCCGCTATCGCCAGTGGTTGACGCACAAACTGGCGACCTGGATCGACCAATTCGGCGTGTCCGGCTGCACGGGCTGCGGCCGGTGCATTACATGGTGCCCGGTGGGCATCGACTTGACGGAAGAAGTGGCTGCGATTCGAGGAGCCGGAACATGACCGCGGTGGCAACGGCGTCTGCGCCCCAGGCCAACCCCTGGACGGTTCACTTGGCCCGGATCACGGGCATCAAGCGCGAAGTGCCGGGCATCTCGACCTACGAGCTGACACTGGACGATATCCAACTGGCGCAGCAGTTCCGCTTTCTGCCCGGCCAGTTCAACATGCTGTACCTGCCGGGATTCGGCGAGTCGGCGATTTCGATCAGCTCCGATCCGGAGCGGCACGGCACGCTGGGGCACACGATCCGCGTGGCCGGAAACGTCACGCGGGCGCTGGCCCGCAAGAAGGTTGGCGATCAGATCGGCGTGCGGGGGCCGTTCGGGTCCGCTTGGCCCATGCAAGTCTGCCGCGGGCACGACATCGTGATCGCCTGCGGCGGCGTGGGGTTGGCACCGTTGCGGCCGGCGATCTACCACGTGCTGAACCATCGCGACGATTACGGCCGCGTGTTCCTGTTGTACGGCGCCCGGACGCCGAACGATTTGCTGTATCAGGACGAGTTCGACGCCTGGCGAAACGGCGGCTTGGAGGTCGAGGTCACGGTCGATCTGGGCGACGAGGACTGGCGCGGTCACATCGGCGTGGTGCCGATCCTGTTTTACCGCTTGCGTTTGAACGCCGCCAAGACCTGCGTGCTGACGTGCGGACCGGAGATCATGATGCGGTTCGTGATCTTCGAGGCCCTGGCCCGCAAGCTGCGCCGCGACAAGATCTTCATGTCCATGGAACGCAACATGAAATGCGCCCTGGGCTTCTGCGGGCACTGCCAGCTGGGCCCGACGTTCGTGTGCAAGGACGGCCCCGTGTTCACGTACGAGCAGATGGAACCGTACCTGCACCTGGACGACTTCTGAGGAGGTATCCGCAGCATGACATCGGCAAAACCCAAATTGGCCGTGTTCAAGTTCGCTTCCTGCGACGGCTGCCAGTTGTCGTTGCTGGACGCCGAGGACGAACTGTTGGCGGTGGTCGGCGCGGTCGAAGTCGCCCTGTTTCTGGAGGCCCGGACGCAGGTGATTGGCGGACCGTACGACGTGGGCCTGGTCGAGGGCTCGGTGACCAACACCCATGATGCCGAACGGATCAAGGAGATCCGCCGACAGTGCAAGTTCCTCGTGACGATCGGCGCCTGCGCCACGTCGGGGGGCATTCAAGCCCTGAAGAACTGGGCGAACGTCGACGACTTTATCAACCACGTCTACGCCCATCCGCAGTACATCCGGACGTTGAAGACCAGCACGGCCATCGCCGACCACGTGATCGTCGATTTCGAGTTGCGGGGGTGCCCGATCAACAAGGTCCAACTGCTGGATTTGATCTCGTCGCTGCTCCGCGGCCGTAAGCCGTCCGTGCCGCGGTACAGCGTTTGTATGGAGTGCAAGCGGCGAGGCACGGTGTGCGTCTCCGTGGCACAAGGCATCGCCTGCATGGGTTCGGTCACGCAGGCCGGCTGCGGCGCGATCTGCCCGGCCCACAACCGGGAATGCTTCAGCTGCTACGGACCGAAGGAACAGGCCAACCCGGCGAGCCTGTCGGCGTTCTACGCCGCGGCCGGTGCGGAGCGAGGTCATTTGGTCCGGCTGATGCGGAACTTCAACGGCTACGCGCCCGAGTTCCGCGAAGCCAGTAACAACCTGGAGGCGTCGTCCTAGCACACTTAACGAGGAATTCACGGATGCCAGCCAACCGGACTTTCGAGGTCAAAGCGCTCTCGCGCGTCGAAGGCGAAGGCGCCCTGTACGTCAAGCTCGACGGCGACCGCATCGAACACCTGGAATTCAACATCTACGAGCCGCCACGGTTCTTCGAGAGCTTTCTGCGCGGCCGGGAAATCCGCGAAGTGACGGACATCACCGCGCGGATCTGCGGCATCTGCCCGGTGGCGTACCAGATGAGCGCGGCTCACGCTCTGGAAAAGGCCTTGGGCATCCAGGTGACGCCGGAGATCCGCCGCCTGCGCCGGCTGCTGTACTGCGGCGAGTGGATCGAAAGCCACGCGCTGCACATCCACTTGCTGCACGCGCCGGACTTCCTGGGTTACGAGAGCGGCATCAGCATGGCGGCCGATCACCGCGAGGCCGTGGCGCGGGGATTGCGGCTGAAAAAGATCGGCAACGACTTGCTGGAAATCACGGGCGGCCGGGCGATCCATCCCATCAACGTCACGACCGGCGGGTTCTACCGCGCGCCCAAGCCGCGGGACCTGAAGGCCCTGCTGCCCGATCTCGAATGGGGCCTAGGCGCGTCGATCGAGGTTCTCAAGCTCGTCTCCCGCTTCGATTTCCCGGATCTGGCCGTCGATTACGAGTGCGTCTGCATCCAGCACCCGGACGAGTACCCGATGAACGAAGGCCGCGTGGTGACGACCAGCGGCTTGAACGTGCCGGTGGAAGAATACGAGCTGCATTTCCAGGAGCGTCACATGCGCCAGAGCACGGCGCTGCACAGCGTCAAGATTCCGGAGCGCCGGAGCTACCTGACGGGCCCTTTGGCGCGGATCAATCTGTGTTTCGACCAGCTGTCGCCGATCGCCAAGCGCGAGGCCGAGAATTGCGGCATCGCCTGGCCCTCGAAAAACAACTTCCAGAGCATCGTCGCGCGCACCGTGGAGATGATCGACGCCTACGAGGAAGCGATCGCCATCGTGCGGGACTACAACGCCGCGCCGGCCCCGAGCCGCGTGCCCTACGAGCCGCGGTCCGGCACGGGCTGTCACGCCACCGAGGCGCCGCGCGGACTGCTGTATCACCGCTATCGCATCGGCGACGACGGGCTGATCGCCGAGGCCAAGATCGTCCCGCCCACGTCGCAGAACCAGGGGCAGGTCGAAGAAGACTTGCGGGCCTACCTGCCCCAGGTGCTCCATCTGGACGACGCTCAAGCGACGCGGCGCTGCGAACACCTGATCCGCAACTACGACCCCTGCATCAGCTGCGCGACGCATTTTCTGAAGCTGAGCGTCGAACGAAGGTGATGGGCGATCGAGCGAAATCCCGGTGGAATCGCGTCGCCCTCGACAGCCCCGGCCGCCGATGCGAGGTGGCGTCGAGGCAACATCCCTCAGTAAGTGAACGCACTTCGCAGAACGGACAAGCTCTTCGGCAGCGCCGTCTGATAATCTTCGCGGCCTTCGAACTCCAGCGAAATGAAGCCGCGGTAGCGGTGCTGGCGCAGGATGGCGGCGATGCGCGGATAGTCGAGGTCCAGCGCGTACCAGATTCCGCCGCCGTAGTAGGTCTTGGCTTGGACAAAGGCGGTCTGCGGGGCCAACATCGCGAGCCGGTCGTACGGGTCTTCGAGGAAGTTGCCCGTGTCCAGCGTCACGCGCAGCCACGGCGAGTTGACCGCGTTGACGATCCGCAGCACGCCTTCGGGCGTGAGGCCGAGGCCCCAGTGATTCTCCAACCCCAGGACCACCCCGCACTTCTCCGCCGTCGGCAGGCATTGCTCCAGGCTCTGGATCACCCACGGGAAGGCGTCTTCGTCGCTGTAGCCGGGCAGCGGAGGCTCGATGCCGCGGTTCTTCATCAATTCGTCAAAACTCTTGCTTATGCCCCAGCGGCCGGTGTTCACGCGCATCGTCGGGATGCCGAGTTGGTACGCCAACTCGATGCTGGCGATTGTCTTGGCGATGTTCGCCCTGCGTTTCTCCGCGTCGGGCGAGACGAAGCCTTGGTGCGTCGATAGGCCGCACAACGACAAACCGCACAGGAAGGCTTCGCGTTTGAGCGTCTGCAAATAGCCGTGGTCCGTGCTGTCCATCTGCATCTCCAGGATTTCCACCGCGTCAAAGCCCATCTCGGCGGCTGAGCGGATGCACGTCTCGATGGGTAGCTTGGCGTTCTCCTGGAAACGCCAAAACGAATACGTGGAAACGGCAATCGGATTGCCCCGACGAGGGCCCAACTTGGAGCCGGGCTCAGCCTCGGCCCCGATCGTCGCTTTCGGAGGGAGTCCGGCGGCAGCTACAGCCGCGACTGCGGCCGTCAGCAGTTCACGACGCCCGAAGGCACGTTGTTCGAAGGCACGTTGTTCGTCTCTTGCGTTCGTTCCCATGACAACTCTTCTCGAAAGAAATGAGCGGTTCTTTGGGTTGCGGACATCGCCCCGCCTTGACGTAACCCGTCGCCGAACCCGGCGGAAGAACTCCTTTCAGCGGCAAGACCGACAAGCCCGTCACCTTCGCGATCTCGACCAAAGCGAGTAGGAAATCTGTGCCGGTCTCGCAAAACGGGTAGCGCAGAGTATATTTGAAACGCTGGCAGAATGTACCAGTCGTACATCACAAAAAGCGAGTAACCCCATGAAGAATTGTTTCTTTCTGTCGCACGTCGGCATGTTGCTCGGGATTTTGGTCGTCGGCAGCCTCGTTTCGGCGGCCGAGGAGGCCAAGCCTTCCAGCTCGCCCCCGGAGCCCACGTCCCAAACGCCTCCGCCTGAAGGCAAAACGGCGACCGAGAAAAAGGACGAGAAGCCCCCTATTCCCACGGGGCCGTCCATGCCTTCGCACGAAATCGTCTTGAAGGAGGCCAAGCCCATCGAGGGCCTGATTTCGTTGTACCAGAAAGAGAACCGGCTGTACGCCGAGTTGAGTGGCGGAAACTACCAGGACGAATACATGGTCCTGATCGCCATCGCCCGCGGCATCGGCCAACGGCCGCTGTTGGGTGGGTACAGTTGGGGCTTTGGCGACGATTGGGTTTGGTCTTTCCGCAAGGTGGAAAAGAACGTCCACATCGTCCGCCGCAACGTCCGCTTCAAAGCCGACAGCGGCACGCCGGAAGCCCGCGCGGTGAGGAACGCGTTCACCGACAGCGTGATCTTCAGTCTGCCGGTGATCACGAAAGGTCCCAAGGGCGGCGACCTCATCGACCTGTCGCCCGTGTTTCTCAGCGACCTGCCGCAGATCTCGCAGGTGCTGCCGGGTTTCATGTTCGCGCCGGACAAGTCGACCTGGGACACGGTTAAGGGCTTCAAGGACAACGTCGAGCTGCAAGTTGCCGCCGTGTACTCGTCGGGCGGCCGCGTCGAACTGGACACGGTGCCGGACGCGCGCGGAGCGACGATCATCGTGCATTACTCGATCAGCAAGATCCCCAGCACGGGCTACAAGCCGCGTCTGGCCGACGACCGCGTCGGCTATTTTCTGACCGTCGTGAAGGATTTCTCCAAGAAGGACTCCGAAGACCAATTCGTCCGCTACATCAACCGCTGGCACCTGCAAAAGGCGAACGCGGCGGCCGAGAAGTCGCCGCCCAAAGAGCCGTTGATTTTCTGGATCGAGAAGACGGTTCCTTTTGAGTACCGCAAGCCGATCCGGGACGGCATCGCCGAGTGGAACAAGGCGTTCGAGAAGGCCGGATTCATCGACGCCATCGAAGTGCGGCAACAACCGGACGACGCCGATTGGGACCCGGAGGACATCAACTACAACACCTTCCGCTGGATCACCGCCAACGCCGGCTTTGCGATGGGGCCGTCGCGGGTCAACCCGTATACGGGCCAGATCCTGGACGCGGACATCATCTTTGACGCCGACTTCTTGACGTTCTGGAAGCAGGAGTTGGAGACGCTCACGCCCACCGCCTCGGCGGCCATGAACGGAGTGCGACTGCCTCCTGATCTGGCCGGCCTGGAACATACAACCGTCGGTCAATTGTTTGGCGGCCGCGACGCGCATCGCCACTGTTGCCTGAGTCACGGCATGTGTGCCCAATTGGCCTTCGGCTCCGCCGCACTGATGGCCGAGGGCGAAGCCGCCAAAGCTCCGGAGAGAGAACGCGAGCTGATCATGCAAGGGTTGAAGGAAGTGACCATGCACGAGGTGGGACATACGCTGGGCCTGCGCCACAACTTCAAGGGCAGCGTCTACCGTAACCTGAAGGACCTCAACGACGCGGCCAAGACGCGGGAAGGCGGGATGGTGGCCTCGATCATGGACTACGTCCCGAGCAACATCGTTCCCAAAGGGACACCGCAAGGCGATTTCTATCCCACGACGATCGGGCCTTACGACTACTGGGCCATCGAGTACGGCTACAAGCAGTTCTCCGGCAACGAAGCGGAGGAGCTGAAGAAGATCGCCTCACGGAGCGGCGAGCCGGCGCTGAAATACGCCACGGACGAAGATACGCTGGGCGTCACTGACGCGGACCCCGAATGCAACCGGTTCGATTTGGGCGACGACGCGCTGGAGTACGCCAAGCAGCGTGCCGAATTGATGAAGCAGCTGATTCCGGGACTGGTCGAGCGCTCGGTCAAGGACGGCCAGGACTATACCAAGGCCCGCAAAGCATTCAACGTGATCCTGGGCGAGTACGGGCAAGCGATGCAGTTCGCCGCCCGGTACGTCGGCGGTCTGTACACCAGCCGCAGCCACAAGGGCGACAAGGACGCCAAGCCGCCCTTTACCGTCGTGGATGCCAAGAAACAGCGGGACGCCCTGACGCTGCTGGAACAGCAGGTCCTGAGCGACAAGCCGTTTGCTTTCCCACCGCAGCTGTACAACCAGTTGGCCACGTCGAACTGGCTGCACTGGGGCTCGGACATCCTGCTGCGCAAGGACATCGCAGTGCATGACTTGATTCTCAGTTGGCAGGAGTCGATCCTCAGCCAACTCCTGTCGTCTTATACCTTGGAGCGGATGCACGACGCCGAGTTGAAAATCCCAGCCGATCAGGATGCGCTGACGACGGCCGAGTTGCTCGACCGCGTGACCAACGCGGTCTTTGCCGAGGTCAAAGCTACGCCGGAAGGGAGCTACACCGAACGCAAGCCGGCGATCTCCAGCCTCCGCCGCAACCTGCAGCGGTCCTACTTGCAGATGCTGTCGAATCTGGCGATGGGGCGGTACCGCGCTCCGGAGGACTGCCGGACCGTCGCCTACGCCAAGCTGACCGCGTTGCGGGGGGACATGGACAAGTTGCTGGCCGGCAAGGTCAAGCTGGACGCCTACTCCAGTGCCCACATCCGCGAGTCGTCCGCCCGCATCCAGAAGGTGCTGGAGGCGAAGCTGACGCTGAGCGGGCCTTGAAGCGAACAGGCCCCGTAGATCTTGGATTTCTCGCGATGCCAGAAGCCCGGCATTTCCTAAATGCCGGGCTTCTTGTCCGTCCGAAAACCGTGATCCCGAGACTCCTTGACTCAACCGCGCGCGGTATCATGCTCCGGTAAACGCTGTCTGAGTCTGAGCCGAAACCATGTTCAAAGCTCTCGACACCGAACGCGGCCGTGACGTGGTGAGTTTGGACCCGGCCTGGGACGGGCAGATCGAAGTCTTGCGCGGCTGGGGACGTAGCGGGCGGTTGGTGTGCCCGGTGTGCCGTCAGGCGGTGCTGCTGCGGGCCGGCGAGATCATGCGGCGGCACTTTGCGCACAAGGACCTGAGTCAGTGCCCGTTGGGCCATGAGTCGGCGGAGTTGTTGGCTGGCCGTGCGGCGCTGTACGCCTGGCTGAACACCAAGTTCCCGGATGGGGTCACGCTGGAAAAGAACTTCGACGCGAACGAGGCGGACGAATGCGAGCTGCCCCGCGGCGTGGACTGTTGGGTCGAGCGGCCGGGCAAACGGAACCTGGCCTATTGGCTGGTCGACGGCAAGATCGATCCCGACGAGCGGATCTGGATCCCGCAATTTCTCGAGGCCCGCAACGCAGCGCTGAACTGGGTCTTCCTGCCGCGCGAAGCACGGCGCGGACAGCTGCCGGGCCGAGCGAGCTTGTCAGCCACGGAACGCGAACTGCTGACGCCGTCCGAGTTCGATGCCGTTTATCGCGAAGGCCGCGGCTCGGCGGGGTCACTGCACTGCCTCGATCCCGAAGCGAAAGTGCTGACTACCTTTCGCGCGTTGGTCTGCGTCGAGCCGCCGCAGTACTACGAGGGCGAGGAAGTGGCGACGGAATTGAGCCGGGTGCTGGTGTTGCCCAGCACGGGCGAATTCGTCCATCCCGGCGAATACGAGCGGCTGCAGATGGTGCGCGAGAAGCTGCGCCGGCAAGAGGAAGTGCGCCGCCAGGCCCAGGAGGCCGCCGAACGGCGACGAGTTGAACGGCTCGCTGCGGCTCAAGCCGCCGCTCAAGCCGCCGCTCAGGCCGCCGCCGCCCGTGCCGCCGCCCGTCCTCGGCCGGCGCAAGCTCCTGCCGCCGCCCGCGTCCAGCCTCGACCGCCGCAAGCTCCCACGGCAGACCGCCGCCCGCCTCCGCCGCCACCGTCACCCTCCCCGGTTTTCGGCCCGGCTCCCCCGAAGCATTTCGACTTCTTGGCCGCCCGAACCTCGTGGGGGAACCGCCCCGCAACGCCGGCCTTCAGTGAAGAGCCCGAAGGCACCTGTACGCTGTGCGGCAAACGGACCCGCGACTGGGTGGTGTTCGACACCAAGACCGGCCAGTGCAAGTGCCGGGAATGCCTGCGGACGCAGGAAGAAAGTCCGGAACCGGACGAATGACCGGAACCGGACGAATGACCCGAAGAAGGATCGCAACGCAGTGTTTCGACAATTCAACACCGATCAAGGTGACCGCGGATAGACCTTTGCGGTCTTGACGACCACGCGGAAGTCCGCAGCCGGCGGCGTTGGGAAGTCCAGCTTGACGGGGTTCGTTCCGGCGGCCAGCGGCGGGAAGGAATCGGACAGCCGGCCCGTCGCGGCCTCGGAACCGTCGGCGTTGAAGACGCGCCAGGTGGTCTGGTCGCGGCAGACCAGACGTTGGCCTGCGCTCAGCCGGGCGGGGAAACGCACCGGCCGATCGCCGATCGTCAGGGTCGGCGTGTCCAGGCAGACCCCGCCTGCCTCCGCAGCGGCGGTTTTCTTCGCTTGGCCGTGTTGCACGACGGCGATTTCGACTTCCAGCGACGGCGGACTCCCCTGAGAGTCTCCCGGCGCGGCGGCCCGGCGGACGATCGTCCAGGCATTGTCGCGGCCGTCGACGCGTGTGATGATCCGCGGCACGTCGTACTCGCGGTCGAGCCGGTTCCAGTCGATGTCCGCGGCGGCCCGGCGGCTGCCGAACGGCTGGCCCAAGGAAATCACGGTGACCTCGGCCCGTGCGCTGAGGCCCTCGGGCGGCGCGCAGTCGAAGCGGAGCGTGTTCGGGCCCTCGGCCAGCGCCGGCAGCCGGTCGGCCTGCGGCTGGAAGCGGCTGAGCAACTCGCCCCGCTCGTCGTACAGAACGCAGTCGTCCAAGCTCTCCAGTTCCAGGTACTGCCCCGATTGGAGCGTGACCGGGAAGGTGACCTTGGTTCCGCCGAGTTCCAACGACGGGTTCGCCAGTTGCGCCGAGCGCGTGGGCAGCGAGCGGATGGGACTCACCAGGATATCGACTTCGCCCCCGGCGGGGACCTCGTTCAGCAGCAGGTTGACCTGAGAAATGTGCTGCCGGTCCACTGCGTTCCGGTACACGGCGTGGCTTCCGCCGCCGACGTAGTAGGGCCAAACGTAGTCCCCCATCCGTTCCGCGTCGCGCTCGCGCAGCAACAGCTCCACATACCGCCAACCGGTGAAGTCCAGGTCGACGTAGTGATCGGCGATGCAGCCGTGGTACTCGCGCGGCGAGCGGAGTTGGACGTTCAACAGCGCCCCGCTGCCGTCGCCTTTGACCCACAGGCCCAGCGCCTCGCCGGGCATCATGCTGAAGTAAGGGTGCTCGTAGACCGTGCCGATTTGTGCCCAAGCGCCGCGCGGACTGGCGCCGCTGTTGGCTGCGCGGAACCGCAGGCTGCACCCGCCGGCTTTGACGTCGGCAGTCTCCAAATCGATCCGGGCGCTGACGCCCTTGGCGCTGCTGCGATTGTTCCACGCATTCAGGTCCGCAAAGTCGGCCAGCACGGCGGCCTTCGCGTCGTCGTACGGCGCCACCGCATACAGGGCCTCCAAACGCGCCCGCAACGGCTGGGCGGCATGCGGGTTCGCGGCCGTCCAACGCTCGGAGCCGTTACCCACGCCGCTGACGCGGTGCTTGGCCAGTTGAACGGGCGTAAACTGCCACTGGCCGTCCGCCTGCAAGCGCAGCCGGAAATCCTTGCCCGGCTCGCCCACGCGTTGCAGCGTAGGCTCGTCAAAGTAGCGGGCCAAACGCAGCCGCTCGTACCAACCCAGAATCGTGAACTGCTCCTCTAGGCGGGCATTCCAGGGACGGCTGGTGGCACTCACGCCCTGGATCGACATGGGTCCGTCGATCGACAGGTTCTTGGCGCCGAAGTACTCCAGTTCGTCGGGGAAGTGCCCACGTGCGATGTTCGATGGTCCACGGGGCGCCCACCAGCCCAATTGCGGCTCCAACAGGTCGCTCTTGCGGAACCGCCCGGCCTGGGTGATGTGCTGGTCGTGAAATTGCTTTACCGCCCACACGGGATGGTCCCACGCGCCCAGCCGGGAATGGATCCACCAGCTGTTGTGGCCCCAGCAACTGGCCTCTGTCACGCCCCCGTGCAGACGCTGGAAAATCTTCCAACGCATGGTGTCGATCCCAAACCGGCTGCGCATGCCCTCGGAACCGTCGAAATAGAGCATCTCCATGCCGCACTCGTTGTAGACCCGGGCGATGCAGTCCGCCAATTCGTCCGCCAGGGGGCTCTTCGGGTCGGGATAGAAGGCCAGGTATCGCTGCTGCAGATAGTCCACGGACTCGCCTTCCGCATGGGCGGCGGCCTGAGTCTTGAACGCGCCCCGCTCGCATTCCAGAAACGCGTACGGCGGCTCGCGTGAGATGGCCGAGTAGCGGATCAGTTCGCTGCCGACCCGCAGGGCGTTGCCGTCGCTGGAATAGCTCCAGACCACATCGTGGTTTGCGGCCGGGGGCTCGTTGACATAGACCGCCTTGTCCGTCGCGGAAAGCGGCTTGGCCAGCGTGTAGCGGTTAGTTGCGATCAGGTGCGGCGAGGGCACCGGCGTGACCCAGGAATCGTTGGTGCTGATACAGGCGGTCAGCGTGTGGATGCCCGGTTTCAGCCCGGCCGCGCGGATCCGGTCCGCCGTCGCTTTCATGTCCGCCAAGCCGTTGGGGAAGTACGCGGCAGGGGGCTCGTAGTGCCCCAAGCTGCTCCACCAGCCGTGCAGGTGGATGTTCGTAAAGCCGCCGCGCCGCGCCAACTCGATCCAGGCGTCGACATCCTTGGCGGCCATGTCCGCGAACAGGTACGAGCCGCGCGTCTCCGCCGCGCCCATCGCCCAGGGACCACCGCAGGGCGATTTCGGCACGGGCTCGTTTTCCGCCATCGCGCGGAGCATCGGAATCAGCTGCGCGCGCGGCCCGGCGGCCAGGCCGATCCGAGGCCCGACCAAACCGTGTTCGGCCGTTGTCGAGGCGCGGAACCGCGGAGCCGGGCTGTGGAACGAGGTATCGACTTCGAGCCCCAAACTGCGCAGGCACACGCCCGACGCCTCGTCGGAAGCCAGACCGGCCATGTTGCCGATGTACTCATTCGGCGCCGGCGCGAGCTGGAAGAACGTGAACCGCTGGGCCTCGGACACATCGAGCTTGGCGGCTGTCACCGCAAAGTACTGGTCTTTCGCCTCGACCCGAATCGCAGCGCTGCCGGCGCTGCGCGGGAAATCGGCCACCAACAGCCCGTCTTCGTGCCTCAAACGCCGAGCCTGAAAACGCTTTCCGGATGCCGACTCGACCGCCAGCACGGGGTAAGGCGAGTCGAGCAATTCGCGGCCGCTGCCTTTCTCTTGCAGGGACAGGATCGTCCCGTTGTCGCCGACGACCATCGTCGCCCAGCGGGTTTCAAAACGGACGAGTTCCTTGCCTTCGTCTTTGGCCGGGCCCGCGTCCCGGTACTCGGCGCCTTGCCGCCCGGCTGGGTTGGTCAATTCCAGTACCTGTTCGACGTCCAACGCCCGCCGGTAGATGCGCACTTCGTCGATCAGCCCGTGATGGGTGGGCGAGCCGGACCAGCGGCCGACTTGAATGTCGCCGCGGTGCCCGACCGGATAGTCCCAGGCAGCCGAACCGACCTTCTTGCCGTTCACGTAGGTCGTGATCTGGGGCCGCTGGAAGACCGCCGCCAAGTGGACCCATTGCTTCATCGGCAATTCGGCCAGCAGCGGCGCGGACACTTCCGTCCACGCCTCGCCCGTCACCCCGTGCCGCTGCTCCGGACGGCCCATGCGGAACGAGCAGTTCCGGTTGCTCACGAAGATCAAGAATCCCCCCGGACTCCACGTGCCCCCGCTCAAGATGTTCGGATACTGTCCGGTTTCTTCCCAATAAACCCAGGCCGCCAGGCTCATCGCGTCGGCGCCGTCGAGTTCGGGCAGGGACGGCAGCGTGACATAGCTGTCCGAGCCGCTAAACCGCAGCGCGGTTCCGAACTCGCCCGTCACCCAGGACACCCCGTGCAGTTCCGCCTCGCCCGCCGGATGCGCCGCGTTGGCCGAATACGCCCCCAGCCCTTCGTCAAACCGCCACCAGCCCAGCAAGCCCGAATCCGGCTCACCGCCCCGCGCGTCAACCGCGTCCCAAGCGATCATGCCTGCCAGGAAAATCACAACGAACGAAAGCCGCATCTTCATTTTCTTCCTCCTTCCGAACCTCATTGCCAGCCCGCGGTCTCCAGCCGCCTCGCAGAAATCAGAGCCGGTAAGTCTTTCATTTTCAAGAGGCCTGTTGCGGGTAATCACTTCAGACCGTGCAAGGTCCAGACGCGCGCGATCCGCGCCACGGCTCTTGGGCCGTGGCCGTCACCTCGACCAAGTGCCGCCCGGTATTCGCCGAGTTGTGGGGTTGCCGGACGCGGATGTAGCGGACGCTCCGCGGCGGGAAGGGGCAGGTGTATCCCTCGGCGGTCGAGGGTTCGCGGTTGTCCCGCCGGTCGGCCACCATGTCCCACGCGTTTCCGTCCAGCGACGTCTCGACCGTGAATCCGTAGAACCGCTCGTCGCCATAGTAGCAGACGACGACCACACGCCCGACCATCGTGGGCTGCTCCAAATCGACTTGCCACCAGGCGTCCGGGTCCTTCGTGACATCGGTCGCCCAGAACGCGTCGGTCCAGTTGCTCCAGCCGTCGTTGGCCAGATGCGCCGGGTACGGCGGCAGGGCGGAGGAACAGCTTGTCGGCTTGCCGGTCGTGAGGCTGACGGCGTTGGGACGGAACGTCGGTTCATACTTCAGCAGCAGCTTGGCGGCGACCGCAACGCTGTCGCCGCGTGGTTCGGCGGGATAGCACTCGCGGCTGCCCGACCACTCGGCCATCCAGGGCCGCAGGGCAGCGTGGAAGGCTTTCTCGTCGAACGGCTTGTCCTGCTGGAGGCACTGCTTGAGTTCCTGGAAAAGCCGTTCCCAGCGCGGCCGATAGTACCCGGAGATCATTCCGGACCATTGTTTGCGAGCGTAATCGTCGATCGCCGGCCCCTCGCCCCACAGCGTCAGGACGCGGCGCGCGTTCCATTCGAACTTGGCCCGTTCCGCGTCCGTCGTGCCCCAGCGTTTGGCGTCCTCCAGCCAGCGGCCCAGCAGGAACTCGCGGCGCGTGGCCAGCAGTTCGTCCAACTCGTCCAGCAACTGCAAAAATTGGGCGGTGGCGGTTTCCAGCGCCGGGGCGTCCTTCGCCCGCCACCCTTTGAGCACCTCCTGGTGCAGAACCGAGGCGTGGTTGGACAAGACCTGCCGAGCGACGTTCACCAAGTCGTAGCGATACGTGTCCGCGCCTTTCAATTCATCGGCGGCTTGTTGCAGCGTTCGCCAAGCTTCGGCCAGTTGCGTCTGGTTGTACGCCGATCCGCCCCGTCCGCCGCCCAACGTCGGCGCGCGGTCGAAGATCGCGTAATCGCCCGCTGGAGCGCGGTATGCGGTGGCCGCCAATTGCCGCCAGGCCTGTGCGGCGTGGGCGTTTTCTCGGCCGTAGCGATGGCGAGCATAGTCTGCGACCCAGGCCTTCACATCCACCGGTTCGTCCCGCCACGCCAGCTGGAACATCAGGTCTTGGACCACGGGGTTGTAGCCCAGCCCCTCGTTGACAAAGCCCAGACCGACCAGTTGCCCGCTGCTGGCATCGCGGCGCGCCGCGGGCAAGTCGGCGGCGATCTTGTTCAGCGGCCCGCCCAGAAACACGGTGTTGCCGAAGTTCTGGATGTTGCACCAGACCCACGGCTTGCCACAAAACGCCTGCGTTTCGTTCCACATCGGCCGGGATTCGCAGAACAGATCCAACACGACCAGGCGATCGTCCGGCACGGCCTTCAAGAACGCCTCGATCCGTGGCTGCGTCCAGAACTCGCGTTTGAACATGAACGCCCAGCCCTGCAGCACCCAAACGGCTTGCGGATCGTTGTCGACCAGGCCGCTGTAGATGGCCCGGCTGAGGCGCGTCAGGTACTCGACATCGCCGCTGGGCGGCGTCATCTCGATAAACGTGTCGGCCGCGTACAGGTGGTCCGTGCCGAAACGCCTCGTCTGCTCCTGGACCAGCAGCCGCGCGATCTTGGGAAACAGGGGATCGAGCGGATCCAGCAGGTGCGTCTGCCATTCGATCCAGTCGATGCGGTGCAGCTTGGCGTCGGGGAACTTGGCCGCGAGGGCGGCCGGCACGTGGCCCGTGAAGCCTTGCAGGACCGGCGTCATGCCCAACTCGCGCTGCCGCGTCAGGATTTTCTGCTGGAGTTCCGTGTGGCGGTCGATCCAACTTTGCGGAAGCGGCCCGCCCCAGCCGTCCAGACAGCCCATCCACTGAAACGGCAAGTACGGCGGCCCGGCGAGGAACGCGGCGATCTCTTCGTCATTCATGCCCAGTTGCTTGCAGACCGCTTGCCAGACGGCTTCTTGCCCGGTCACCGCCAGCGGCATGTTCACGCCGTGCAGGGCCATCCAGTCGATCAGCTCCTCCCACTGGTCCCAATCCCACCACGGCAGCGAGTAGCCGAAACAGCAGTAGTTCAGGAAATAGCGGTGCCGCGCCCAACTGATCTGCCGCACCTTGGGCGTGACCGCGGGCAGCGGATCCGGCAGATTCAGCTGCCGCCCGTGCAGCGACACGTGGCAGTGGCAGTACTGGTTGAGGTACCAATTCAGCCCCGTGGCCAGGGACACGCCCGTGTTGCCGCGAATCACGATCCGCCCGTCGCGAGATTCGAGTTCGAACACGTCCTGGCCGTCCGCGGGCGGCAGAAGTTCAAACTCGAACCGCTCTGCCTGCTGGGGCAGCAGTCGCCGGACCAAGTCATGGGCGGCCTGCGACGAGTTGGCCTCGATCCGCGTAAGCCCCTGAGGCGGTGGCTCGTCGCTCGATCCGCAGGTGCCAGTTTCGGGCGAGGCAATCGCTGTCAGCAGACAGAGCGCGATCCAAGAAAACCGGAGCTTCCGCTTGGAAACAAGAGACATGCTTCGAATCCTCGGTAGGTTGCGTTTGCGAGCCAAACGTCAAAACGGCAGATACACAATCCGGTCCCGCCACTCCTCAAAGTCGGTGGCAGACCAAATGAGGATCAGGCATTCAGAAACGGCACGGGTCGGGCGGTCTTGCGGAACAAGAAACAGGCCGTGAATTCCGCGCCCATCGGTGACCCGCAACTCGGCGGAGCCCTTCATGGTATTGACGTCGTGCGACACGAGTAACCAGCGTTCTCGCCACGCGAAATCCAAAACCTCTTCGTCGGATGCAGAACTGAGACCGACTTCCGGAACGGTTACGAATTCCAAGCCGTCGTTCATTCGTCGCACAGCATGCACGATCGCAGCACGCAGGTCTTCATCGGCGAGGAATCGCGGTTGACTCATGGTCTGTGCTCAGGACGGGAATTAGGACCGCGCTGCGCCCGCAGCCGGTTGAGCAATGGACTGTGCTGCGCCTCGCTCATTTCCTGAAGGTCTTGCCACCTCTCGGCCTGTCGCGAAAGGTGAGCGTCAACCTCCAAATGGTGACGCAGGTAGTAGGCGAGCGCTCCGTAGACCTGTTCCGCCGTGAGTGTGGGGAACTCGTCTACAATCGCCTCTGGGCTTTTCCCGTCCCAATAAGCGTACACGATCGAATCCAGCGACACGCGGGTTCCGGCAATGCGCCAGCCGCCCTCGGCAGTTTGTTCGACGTATTCTACGACCGCCACAGACATCTTGTGGGTTTCCTCTCGATTCAGAATCGTCTCCCCCATTTTACAGGCATGGCGCGCACCTGACTAGAGGCCGCCACCTCGCCGCGCTACGGCGTGCCGAGCGGACGGTAATTCACTGCGGCCGCCCCCAGCCGCTGGACGTGCCGCTTCAGGCGATTCCGGAACGCATCCAGGTTGCGCTCCTTGGCGGGCGACCAGAGCACTTCGCACAGCGCGCAGGCGCGGGGGTCGGCGATGTACTAAAGCAGCTTCGCATCCGCGATGTACTCGCTCCACAACTGGGCCTGCGCTCCCAGGATGTGCTTCGCCTGATCGGGCGTCAAGGCGGCGGGGATCGGCTCGAACCGGTAGACGGTTTCCAACGGCACGTTCCCGCCGATGGCCAGCGGCTCGGACTCGCGCGGGCCTTGGTAGTAGTCGAAGTATGTGTGCGATGTGGGGGCCATGATCACGTCGTGGCCCGCCTGCGCCGCCACGATCCCGCCTTTTTCGCCCCGCCAGCTCATCACCACCGCGCCCGGCGCGAGGCCGCCTTCGAGGATTTCGTCCCAGCCCACCAGGCGCCGGTCGTGTGCGGTCAGAAACGCGTCGATCTGCCGCGTGAACCAGGCCTGCAACTCCGACTCGTCGCGGAGCCCCTTGTCCCGGATCATCTGCTGGATTTCCTCGCTGGCCTTCCACTGCGTCTTGATCGCCTCGTCGCCGCCGATGTGGATGTAGCGGCTGGGAAACATCGCCATGATTTCCGTCAGCACGTCCTGGCAGAATTCGAGCGTCTGCGGCCGAGGAGCGAGAATGTCTTCGCTGATGCCCCAGCGCGTCCAGGGCCGGATGCCCTGCTGCTTGTCGGGAAACACGCCCAGGTGCGGGTACGAGGCAATGGCCGCTCGCGCGTGGCCCGGCATTTCGATCTCCGGCATGATCGTGATGTAGCGGTCCGCCGCGTAACGCACCAACTCGCGGACGTCGTCCTGCGTGTAGAAGCCGCCGTGCCGCCGGCCGTCGAATTTCCACGGCTGCTGGCTGTAGTGACCGACCAGCGTCTCGTCGCGCCAAGCGCCGACCTCCGTCAGCTTCGGATACTTCTTGATCTCGATCCGCCACCCCTGATCGTCAGTCAAGTGGATCTGCAGGCGATTCAACTTGTGCATCGCCATGGCGTCCAGGAACCGCAACACGTCATCCTTGGGCAGGAAGTGCCGCGCCGGATCGATCAGCAGCCCGCGCCAGCCGAAACGCGGAAAGTCGGTGATTTCCACACACCGCACGGACCAGTCGACACCGGCCGCCGGCTGGTTGGCAAAGATCCCGGGCGGGAGCAGCTGTCGGAGCGTCTGCACCCCGTAGAACAGCCCGGCTCCCTCCGCGGCGACGATTTCGATCCGCTGGGGCGTGACACTCAGCCGGTATCCCTCGGGGCCGAGTCCGTTGCGCAAGGATTCGTCCAGGGAGCACAGGACGCGCGTCGAGTTGGCGGGCACCGCCTCGGCCAATTCCAGCCTGTATCCCATCGCCGGCGCCAATAGCTCGATTAGTTTTCGAGCCTCGGCAGCCGCGGGACCGCTCGCCACGACTTTGGTGTCGGCACTGAATCGGAACCGTCCCTCACGCAGCACCATCGAGACCGGCCGGGGAATCAGCGCCACCGCGTCGCTTGCCGTGTCCGATTCGGCGCGTAGCTCGCCCACCAAACCCGCAATACACAGAAAACCCAACGTGAAACGGCTTATCATTTTTTGGTCTCCTCGTAGTTCGACTGCCTCACTTCGGCGTTACCTCGGCGAACGGTGGGCGTGAGCCCACCGGTTCCTCTGCTGCCAGCCAGTCCAGGGAAAAACCGGTGAGCTAACGCCCACCGTTCGCCAGGCACCGGGGCGATTCCACCAAGGTCAGGCAGTCAAGATCAGTTGCGGGTGCGCGTTATGGTATCCGCAACGGCATTGCCGCTGTACCTGTCGTTACCGATAATCAGCGGCATGGCGTCTGTGCTTTGGGCCGCTGGGGGAATCGTCTGCCGATCCCTGAGGTAGCTGAAGCATGTCTTCCGGTTTCTGGGCGTACGAAAAGGGCCTCAGGCAGCACTTTGATGCGCAGCTCGCATTGCTGCACGATCGTCTTTGCCAATGCACCACCGACGCGCAACGCGAAGCCATTCGCCAGGAGATCCAAGCGGTCGAGAAGCAATTCCAGGACAAGTTCAGAGAAGTCGACCGTCTGATCTTCTGACGGCAAGAGCGAGCGAGACAGCGTAACCTTCCTGCTTGCTTGCGCTTAAGACAACGATATCGCGACCTGCGAGGGGCGGCTTTGTGCGTCGTCCGGGATTGGCCGAGCACGCGGTGGCCAGCCTGCGTGTCATCTTCGCCACAGGGGGGGAATGGCGAGGCAAAGTCGCAAAGAAAGTGCTGGCAAGCCGGCTCGGGAAAGGTTACCATGTTGGCCATCTGGAAATTCGTTCTGGCCATTTGCCTTGAGGAGATAACTCACGTGGTTCGTTTTGCTGGCCTTGCCTTCGTCGTCTGCTGCGCGTTGGGTACAACCGCTGTCTGTCAGGAGGATAACAAGCCGCCCGAGGGATTCGCGGCCCTGTTCAATGGGACCGATTTGACCGGCTGGTACGGTCTGGGGCACTTCGACCCGCGCAAGTTGTCGGCGATGAGCGACGAAGAGCGTGCCGCCAAGCGAGAAGCCGACATGGCCGACGTCCGCGAGCACTGGCGGGTGGAAAACGGCGACTTGGTCAACGACGGACACGGCGTCTATTTGACCACGGACCGGGAATTCCGCGATTTTGAATTGTGGATCGACTACAAGACCGTCGCCAAGGCCGATAGCGGGGTGTATCTCAAGGCCACGCCGCAAGTGCAGATTTGGGACTACACGGAGGAAGGCGGCAAGTGGAAAATCGGCGCGGACAAGGGCTCTGGCGGGCTGTGGAACAACACGGCCGGCGCGCCGGGCAAGGATCCGCTGGTCCTGGCGGACAAGCCGTTCGGCCAATGGAACCGACTGCGGATCGTGCAAGTGGGCGCGCGAACGACGGTGTACTTGAACGACAAGCTGGTGGTGGACCACGCCGTCATGGAGAACTCCCGGGATCGCCGCGCCCCGCTGTTCCCGCAGGGGCCGATTCAGCTGCAAACGCACGGCGGCGAGATCCGCTGGAAGAACATCTTCGTCCGCGAGATTCCGGCGGACGAGGCGAACCGCATCCTGGCCGAGCACGGCAGCGGCGGCTTCGAGACGGTCTTCAACGGGAAGGACTTCAGCGGTTGGGCCGGGCCGGTGGAGAACTACGAGGTCCGCGACGGAGCGATCGTCTGCAAGCCGGGCAAGGGCGGCACGATCTACACCCAGGACGAGTACGACGACTTCGCGGTGCGTCTGGAGTTCAAGCTCCCGCCGGGCGGCAACAACGGCTTGGCCATCCGCTATCCCGGATCGGGTGATACGGCTTACGTGGGCATGTGCGAATTGCAGGTGTTGGATTCGGAGCATCCCAAGTACGCCAAGCTGGACATCCGCCAATACCACGGCTCGGTCTATGGCATGGTGCCGGCTGCGCGAGGCTTTCTGCGGCCCACCGGCGAGTGGAACTTCCAGGAGGTCACGGTGAAAGGCCCCCAGATCAAGGTCGAGTTGAACGGCAACGTGATCCTGGACGCGGACGTGAGCCAGATCAAGGAGTTCATGGGCAACTCGCCGCACCCCGGCAAGGACCGCAGCCGAGGGTATTTCGGCTTCGCAGGCCATTCTGACCCGGTGGAGTTCCGGAACGTCCAGATCAAGCGGTTGAGCGGAACGTAGCGGTTGTTTCGATTGCACTCGATACGGGATGCTAAGTCATGACCAAGATACTAGTAGCGGAAGACAGCGCGACGCAGGCGGCACAGATCCGGGGCCTGCTGGAAGAAGCGAACTACGAGGTCGACGTCGTCGCCAACGGCAAAGAAGCGCTGCAGCGGTTCGAATTTGGTCTCGAGGTACTCACCCGCGTG
>CAYUFW010000078.1:3623-6460 GCA_964443915.1 uncultured Pirellulaceae bacterium | reverse complement strand
GGTTGCGCAGCGGTTCGGCCCCGGACTTGGTGCTCACCGACATGGTGATGCCCGTCATGGACGGTCTGCAACTGGTGCGGGCGATCCGTGTGCATTACTCGGACATCCCCGTCATCCTGATGACCAGCCAGGGCACGGACGCGATCGCGATCGAGGCGTTGGAGGATGGAGCGGCCGGTTACGTGCCCAAGTCGCAAGTTGGCTTGCGGCTGGCCGACGAAATCGCCCAGGTCTTGCACGTCTCCCAGGTTAACCGCAGCTACGAGCGGCTGCTGGGCTGTCTGACTCGCACCGAGTTCGCGTTCCAATTGAGCAATGACGTAGAGTTGATCGATCCGCTGGTGGATCTTCTGCTGCAGATGATGGCAGGCATGCGGCTGTGCGATTCGACGGGACGCGTCCGGGTCGGCTTGGCGATCGAGCACGCCTTACTGAACGCCTTGTATCGCGGAAACCTGGAGATTTCGCCGGCCGAGATGTTGACCACGCGGGAAATGATGGTTCAAGGCCCGCCGTCGGCCGGTTTGGCGGAACAGCGATTGTCCCAGCCGCCGTACTGCGACCGCAGGATCGATTTGGACGTGAAGATGTCTCCCGATGAGGCCCGCTTTGTCATTCGCGACGAGGGGCCGGGGTTCGACACATCCAAGCTCCCGAGCCGGGGCAATCCGGAGGTGCTGGAAGACAAGGGCGGGCACGGACTGTTGCTGATGCGGACGTTTATGGACGAAGTGACGTTCAACGCGCAGGGCAACGAAGTCACGATGGTGAAACGGCGGGAAGCTTAAGTCAAGGGCGAAGGGTTTTTGCCGTGATTGAAATCAAACACAGAACTTCGGGACAAGTGCTGCACCGATTGGATGCGGATTCGCTGGAGGGTGCGGTTTTGTCCGGGCTCAAACTGGCCGGCGCGAACCTGGCCGGGATGAATCTGACGAAGGCCAATTTCCGCAGCACGGATCTGCGGCAGGCGGATTTGTCCAAGGCGACGCTCCACGGCGCCAGCTTCTACGAGTGCAGCCTGGCCTTCGCCACGCTGGACGGCGTCGAATGCACGGGCGCCGATTTCACGGAGGCGACCCTGGAGGGGACCCATGCCCACAACGCCAACTTCAGCGGCAGCGTGTTCCGCTATGCCAGGTTGCCCCATTGCGATTTTACGGGCTCGAAACTGACCAAGTGCGACATGAGCGTTTCCGACTCGCGCGGCAATTTCTCCAATGCCGACCTGAGCGAGGCGGATTTGCGCGGCGCCAAATTGGAGGGGGCCGTGCTGCGGTATGCGGAACTGACCAAGGCCAAGCTGGACGGCGCGAATCTGCTCAAAGCGGACTTGACGCACGCGAGCTACAATCCCCAGCAACTGTACAACGCCCGTGCGACCGGCGTGGTCGGGCGGAGCAAGATCGAGGCCATGAAGAAGCAGAGACGATCTTGGTGGCAGTTCTGGGGTTAGGCATCCGCGAGAAAAAAGTCGCCTTCTGCGGAAAGCCGGGCCTCTGCGCCGTCCGGTGCGCCGCCGCGTCCCCACGTATGCCCCTTGCTGTTCCGCGCCGCCCGGGGTATCATCCCTGCTTTCTACGGCACTGCTGGAGTTCCCCTCACCCATGCGTCACGTGCTTTCCGCGATCGTGCAGAACGTCCCCGGTGTGTTGGCCCACATTTCCGGGATGCTGGCCTCGCGCGGCTACAATATCGACTCGCTGGCGGTCGGCGAGACCGAGGATCCCAATCTATCGCGCATGACCTTTGTCGTGGTCGGTGACGGTCGGGTGTTGGAGCAAGTCCGCAAGCAACTGGAGAAGATTGTTACCGTCGTGCGGGTCGACGATATCAGCAGCCAGAACTACGTCGAACGCGACCTGATGCTGATCAAGGTCAAAACGGCTGGAGGCGGGCAGCGCAGCGAAGTTCGCGAGTTGGTCGAGATCTTTCGCGGCCGCGTCGTCGACGTGAGCGAAGACGAACTGATGATCGAGATTTCAGGACGCGAAAACAAGATCGAAGCCTTTATCGAGCGGATGCGCTCGTTCGGCATCGCGGAACTAGTCCGCAGCGGGCGCATCGCCATGGTCCGCAGCGCGGCGGCCAAGAACCAAGAGAACGGTGGTGCGCAGCCCTAGCCCGGCTGCGTCATCCCCCTGCCGCCTGCCGCGGTCCTTCGTCAAGGATATTTCCCAACGCAACCACAACCATCCAGAATCAAGGAGTCAACATCCGTCATGGCCGCCAAGATCTTCTACGACAAAGACGCCGATCTCTCCGTGTTGAAAGGCAAGACCATCGCCATCCTGGGCTACGGCTCGCAAGGTCACGCGCAGGCCCTGAATCTGCGGGACAGCGGCTGCCAGGTCGTGATCAGCGAGTTGCCGGGCACCAAGAACTACGACTTGGCCGTCTCGCACGGCTTTCAGCCGCTGACGATCGAAGAGGCCACCAAACGCGGGGACCTGATCAACGTCCTGCTGCCGGATGAACTGCAGGGTGACATCTACCGCGCTTCGATCCGGCCCAATCTCCAGCCCGGCAACGTGCTGATGTGCTCGCACGGTTTCAACGTCCACTACGGGCAGGTGGAGCCGCCTCCGGGCGTGGCCACGCTGCTGGTTGCGCCCAAGGGCCCCGGACATTTGGTCCGCAGCGAGTACGTCAAAGGCGGCGGCGTGCCCTGCTTGATCGCCATCGGCGCGGGGGCGACCGAAGAGACGCTGGCGGTAGGACTGGCCTATGCCAAGGGCATCGGCGGCACGCGTGGCGGAGTGATCCAGACTTCCTTCGCCGAAGAGACCGAGACCGACCTGTTCGGCGAGCAGGCCGTGCTGTGCGGCGGCGTCACC
>CAYUFW010000078.1:3124-3602 GCA_964443915.1 uncultured Pirellulaceae bacterium | reverse complement strand
AGGCCGGCTACCAGCCCGAGATGGCGTTCTTCGAATGCCTGCACGAGTTGAAGCTGATCGTCGACCTGTTCTACCAGGGCGGGCTGAGCTACATGCGGTACAGCGTATCCAACACGGCCGAATACGGCGACTACACCCGCGGCCCGCGGATCATCAACGATCAAACCCGTGCCGAGATGAAGAAGATCCTCAAGGAAATTCAGAGCGGCGAGTTCGCCCGCGAGTGGATCCTGGAGAACAAGGCCGGCGCCCCGATGTTCAAGTCTTACCGACGCCATGAGTCGAAACTGCTGATCGAGGAAGTCGGCCGGCGTTTGCGCGGCTTGATGCCCTGGATCGATGCCAAAGAAGTCTGAGCCCGGCGGCGGGCGACCGCCGCTTGGCCGCCGCAGGAACGTTCGGGGGCGGACCCGTGTTGCGGGCCCGCCCTTTTTGTCGTAACCAGGCACCGTTCGAGAAACAAGTGGCGTAAGCTTCC
>CAYUFW010000078.1:0-2958 GCA_964443915.1 uncultured Pirellulaceae bacterium | reverse complement strand
CAACCGCTTCGTCTATCCGGTGATCAGCCGGCGCAGCCGCGGTCTGTCGATCGGCGTCAACCTGAATCCCGACAAGGTCTGCAATTTCGATTGCATCTACTGCCAGGTGGACCGCACGGTGGCGGGCGATACGCGGTTTGTGGAACTGGAGCGATTGGTGGCCGAGTTGGACGAGACGCTGGCGCTGGCCGTGTCGGGCCGACTGTTCGAAACGGACAAGTTCCGCAGCGTCCCTCAGGAACTGCGGCGCTTGAACGACATCGCCTTCTCCGGCGACGGAGAGCCGACGACCCATCGGAACTTTGACGAGATCATCGCTGCGTGTGCCGAGGTCAAGCGCCGCCACGGCTTGGATGACGTGAAAATGGTCTTGATCACCAACGCCAGCAGGTTCCACCGTCCGCACGTGCAGCGCGGTCTGGAGATCTTGGACCGCAACCGGGGCGAGATCTGGGCCAAGCTCGACGCGGGCACGGAGGAGTATTTTCGCTTGGTCGACCGCTCACCTGTGCCCCTGGCCCGCGTGCTGGAGAACATCACCGGGGCCGCCGGCGTCCGGCCGCTGGTCATCCAGTCGCTGTGGATGGGCATCCGCGGCGAGCCGCCGCCGGACGAGGAAATCCACGCCTTCTGCCGGCGGCTGTGCGACATCACCGCCAGCGGCGGCAGGCTCAGCCTAATCCAGGTGTACACCGTCGCCCGCCAGCCCGCCGAAAGTTACGTCGCTCCTTTGTCAGACGGCGAGGTCGACCGGATCGCCGCCGCCGTTGTCCGGGAAACCGGCTTGCCTGCCGCCGCCTTCTATGGCTCTGGAACGTGAAGCGCCCCGTGCAGTTTCGCCAAATCCACGCTTCGCACGGTAGTCGGCCTTTTCTCCAAGCCGAATTCAGTTAAGATGTTACGCTCGTAAGAAAACACCCAGCGACAAGTGACTATGGACCTAGCCAAGCTACGCAATATCGGCATCTCGGCTCATATCGACTCGGGCAAAACCACGCTCAGCGAGCGCATCCTCTTCTACACCGGCCGCATCCACAGGATGGAAGAGGTGGGCGGAGGCGGCGCCGGCGCGACCATGGACCACATGGAACTGGAACGGGAGCGCGGGATCACGATCAGCAGCGCAGCCACCACCGTCGAGTGGAAGGGCCACGCCATCAACCTGATCGACACGCCCGGACACGTCGACTTTACCGTCGAGGTCGAGCGCAGTTTGCGCGTGCTGGACGGCGCCGTCCTGGTGCTGTGCGCCGTGGGAGGTGTGCAGAGCCAGACGATCACCGTCGACCGGCAGATGAACCGCTATCACGTCCCTCGGCTGGCGTTCATCAACAAGATGGACCGGGCCGGCGCCGATCCGTTCCGGGTGGTTCACGATCTCAAGGAAAAACTGGGCGACAACGCCATTTTGATGCAGCTGCCGCTGGGCGCCGGCGACCGTTTCCAGGGGGTGATCGACCTGGTGACCATGCAGGCGCTGTACTTCGACGGCGACGAAGGCGAGCAAATCCGCGCCGAGCCGCTGCCGGAGGCCGTGACCGAGTTGGCCGGGCAATGGCGCATGAAGATGCTCGAAGGTCTGGCGATGTACAGTGACGAGTTGATGGAGCGGCTGCTGTCCGAAGAGGAAATCCCCGCGGACATGATCCATCGGGTGACGCGGGCCGTGGTCCAAGAGCAGGACGTGACGCCCGTGTTCCTGGGAGCGGCTTACAAGAACAAGGGCGTTCAGCCGCTGCTGGACGCGATCACGCGATATCTGCCTTCGCCGCTGGAGCACGCGATTCATGCCAAAGCGTGGGACAACGCCGCCGAAACGGTCCCGCTGGAACCCGATCCAACGAAGCCCTTCGTGGGCATGGCCTTCAAAATCGTCGACGATCCCTACGGGCAGTTGACGTTCATGCGCGCGTACCAGGGCTGCATCGAAAAGGGCGGCACGTACATCAATCAGCGGACGGGACGCAAGGAGCGCTTCAGCCGCATCGTGCGGATGCACGCGGACGAGCGGGAGGAGATCGCCGAAGCCCAGGCTGGCGACATCGTAGCGGTGATGGGCATCGACTGCGCCAGCGGCGACACGTACGCCAGCACGCCCAAGTACTGCACGCTGGAAAGCATGTTCGTGCCCGAGCCCGAGATCAAGATCGCCGTCCGGCCGGAAAGCCGCGGCGACGCCGAGAAACTCGGCAAAGCCCTGGCCCGCTTCCGCAGAGAAGACCCCACCTTCCGCGTCACCACGGATCAAGAGACGGCGGAGATCCTGGTCGAAGGCATGGGCGAGTTGCACCTGGAAGTCTACATGGAGCGGATCCGCCGCGAGTACAAGGTCAACGTACTGGTCGGCGCTCCCAAGGTCAGCTACCGCGAAGCGCCGACGCAGGCGGTGCCGTTCGACTACAAGCACAAGAAGCAGACCGGTGGTTCCGGGCAGTACGCCCACATCGTCGGCCGTTTCGAGTTGCTGCCCGAAGACGCCCCGGAGCCGTTCGCGTTCGAAGAGGAAGTCGTCGGCGGACGCGTGCCCAAGCAGTACATTCCGTCGGTCGAGAAGGGCTTTCGGGACTGCCTGGTCAAAGGACCGGTCGCCGGTTTCCCGGTCATCGGCTTGAAAGCGGTCCTCGCGGACGGCTCGTACCACGAGGTGGACAGCAGCGACCGGGCCTTCCAAACCTGCGCTCAGGGCTGCTTCCGCGAAACGTTCATGAAGACGCGGCCCGTGCTGCTGGAGCCGATCATGAAGCTCGATATCGAAGCGCCCGATCAGTTCCAGGGTCCCGTGACCGGCGACGTCGTCAGCCGCCGAGGGATCATCATGTCGACCAGCAACCGCGACGGTCTGGCCCTGATTTGCGCCGAAGTCCCCCTGGCCGAGACCTTCGGCTACGCGACCGACTTGCGGAGCATGACGCAAGGCCAGGGCACGTTCACCATGGAACTGCTCTGCTACCGCCGCGT
>CAYUFW010000077.1:0-28120 GCA_964443915.1 uncultured Pirellulaceae bacterium | reverse complement strand
TCGACGGGAACTGCGACCTGGCCAACAGCAGCCGCACCATCAAGGCGGACGAAAGCCGGAAGGTCGAGGCGGCACACGGCGCGCAGCCCAAAGAGTTCGTCGTGGGCTACGATGCGCTGGCCATATACGTCCACAAGTCCAACCCGATCGACGCAATTTCCCTGGACCAACTCGCCGAAATCTACGGCTGGGAGGGGACGATTACCCGCTGGTCGCAACTCGACAGCCTGCACCGCTGGGACGACCCCGATACGATCGTGCGCGTCAGCCGTCAGGCCGGCTGCGGGACGCATTCCTATTTCCGCGAAGCCGTGCTGGGAAAAGAGCGCGACTACAAGCTGGGGTCCGTGGACCAAAGCGGTTCCAAAGCCGTCGTCGCGCTGGTGTCCAGGACGCCCAACGCCATCGGTTACAGCGGGATGGGATACCAGACGTCCGAGGTCAAGATGTTGCGGGTCGCCAAACGCGCGGGGCAGCCGGGCGTGGCGCCGACGCCCGCCAACGCCAAGAACGATTCCTATCCGATCACACGCCCTTTGCTGATTTACACGGCCGGGGAACCGGCAGGCCCGGTACGGGACTACCTGAATTGGATTCTCTCCGCGGAAGGCCAGAACGTGGTGCGAGAGCTGGGCTACGTGTCCCTGGACGAGCATGAATGATCTGCGTTCCATCACCGATCCGCCCCTGAGCGCCCCGCGCCGTTCGGCCCGGCTGATCGCCGCGGCGCTGGCGCTGAGCGAGCCCCTGGTCGAGTGGACGATCCGGCTGTGCGGCTGGAGCGCGATCCTGTTCGTGGCGGCCATCTTCTTCTTTGTGTTCCGGGAGGCCGCCCCCGTCCTCTGCGGCGAATTGAACCTGCGGGAGTTCTTCACGAACCCCAACTGGATTCCTTCGTCGGAGGTCCGCCCGCAGTACGGCATCCTGGCGCTGTTGATCGGCACCTTGTCCGTGACGGGGCTGGCCATGCTGCTGGCCGTGCCGCTGGGACTGGGCGCCGCCGTCTACATCTCCGAGTTCTGCAGCGGCAAGGTGCGCGAGACGCTCAAGGTGGTCATCGAACTGCTGGCGGCGATCCCTTCGATCGTTTGGGGATTTGTCGGTTACATGGTGATCGGTCCGGTGATCATCGACGTGACGGGGGCGGCCGTGGGCATCAACCTGCTCAACGGCGGCATCATCCTGGCTTTGATGAGCGTGCCGGTGATCGTGTCGGTCGGCGAGGACGCGCTCAAGGCCGTCCCCGATTCGTACCGGGAAGCCGCCGTGGCGCTGGGCGCCAGCCGCTGGGAGATCGTCTATCGGGTGCTCTTTCCGGCGGCCAAGAACGGCTTGCTGGCGGCCGTCTTGCTGGGCGTCGGCCGCGCCGTGGGCGAGACGATGGCCGTGCTGATGGCCACCGGACACGCCGTGCAGATTCCCACCAGCCTGCTGGACCCCATCCGCACGCTGACCGCGACCGTGGCGGCGGAACTGGGGGACGTGGTCGCCGGCGGGACGCACTACCGCGTGCTGTTTGTGATCGGCTTGGCGCTCTTTGCCGTGTCGTTTGC
This sequence comes from uncultured Pirellulaceae bacterium, assembly GCA_964443915.1. Lineage (GTDB taxonomy): Bacteria > Planctomycetota > Planctomycetia > Pirellulales > Pirellulaceae > Anammoximicrobium. The sequence continues at coordinate 26,567 of CAYUFW010000077.1, read as the reverse complement.
GGTGAACCTCACGGCGGACCTCGTAGTCAGGGGAATTCGCAGTGACAAGACCGGCTGAGACCGACCCATGCACGCGTCCTTCCCATCGGGAGGTCTTCTCGCCCTCGCCGCTCGAACGGCGGAAGAAGGTGAAGGAGACCGTTGCCCAGTACGTTTTTCTGGCGATGACGCTCAGTCTCGTCATTCCGGTGTTCGCCATCCTGGGCTACATCCTCGTGTACGCCTGGCCCGTGCTCACGCCGGCCTTCGTTTGGGAAAACCCGAGGGATTTCATGACCGCGGGGGGCCTGTGGGCGCCGTTAGTCGGGACTTTCTTCCTCGTGGTGATCTCGCTGCTGGTGGCGGCCCCGGTGGGCATCCTGGCCGGCGTGTACCTGAACGAATACGCCGGCGACAACTGGCTGACGCGGATCGTCAATCTGGCGGTCGTCAACCTGGCCGGCGTGCCCAGTATCGTCCACGCGCTGTTCGGCGTGGGGGCCTTCGTGCTGTTTGCCGGCCTGGGCCGCTCGCTGCTGGCGGCTTCCTGCACCTTGGCCGTGATGACCTTGCCCGTGATCATCACCAGCACCCGCGAAGCGTTGGCCGCCGTGCCGATGTCGTTCCGGGAAGCCTGCTGGAACCTGGGCGCCTCGCGCTGGCAGACCATCCGCACGATCGTGCTGCCGAATTCGATCAGCGGAATTCTCACCGGGGTGATCCTGCAAGTCTCCCGCGCGGCGGGCGAAACCGCCCCGATCCTGTTCACGGGTGCGGTCTTCTTCACGCCGGTCCCCGACCACGGCTGGCAGTCATTCTTTCCCTACGGCCTGGGTGACCGCTGCATGGCGCTCTCCATGCACCTGTTCACCTTGTCCACCCAGGTGCGCGGCGTTTCGGATGAATTACAGTACGGCACCGCCTTCGTGTTGATCGCCCTGGTGTTGCTGGTCAACAGCGTGTCGATCGGCGTGCGGACCTACCTGCGTTCGCGAAAGAGGTGGTGATTCCCATGGCGGCAACCGTCCAGTTCCAACACGTCTGCGTAACCTACGGCCCGCACGCCGCGCTGCGCGACATCACCCTGGAAATCCCCGCGGGGCGGATCTTCGCCATCATCGGCCCGGCCAACGCCGGTAAGACGACGCTGCTGAAGTGCATCAACCGCACGATCGACTTCGTCCCCTCGGCGCGCGTCCAGGGTCAAGTGCTGGTCGCCGGCGAAGACGTGAACCGGATGCGCAACCCTTACGCCCTGCGGCGGCGCGTGGGCATGGTGTTTCCTTTGCCGGTCGGCCTGCCGCTGACCGTCTTCGACAACGTGGCCTACGCCCCGCGGCGGGCCGGCTTGCGCGATCGCGACACGCTGGAGGAACTCGTGGAAAAATGCCTGCGGCAGGCCATGCTCTGGGACGAAGTCAAAGACCGCCTGAACACGCTCGGCACGAAACTGTCCGGCGGCCAGCAGCAGCGGCTGACGCTGGCCCGCGCCCTGTCGCACCGCCCGGAGATCCTCTGCCTGGACGAATTCTCCATCGCCATCGACCCTGTCACGACGATGAAGATCGAGGACGTGCTGCTGGAACTGAAAAAGGAAATGACCATCGTTCTGGTCACGAACCTCGTCCAGCAAGCCCACCGCCTGGCGGACTACACTGCGTTTCTGAACAACTCGCAACTGGTCGAAGCGGGCGAAACGGCAAAGATGTTTGAGAAGCCGGACAATCCGCTCACCTATGCCTACGTCACGGGAGGGTTCGGCTGATGACGGCTGCCACGCCCGCCGCCGTGCCGGGGCCGTTCAGCATCCACACGCGGGACCTGAACCTCTGGTACGGCGACTTCCCAGCGCTGAAGCGGATCACCGTCGATATCAAGCAGGGCTTGATCACGGGCCTGATCGGGCCGTCGGGCTGCGGCAAGACGACGCTGCTGCGCTGCTTTAACCGCATCAACGAGCGGTACGGAAACGTGACCACCACCGGCGAGATCACCATCCTGGGCCGCAACATTTACGATGCGGGCGTGTCCCTCAGCGAACTGCGAAAGACGGTGGGCATGGTCTTCCAGCGTCCCAATCCGCTGCCGATTTCGATCTTCGAGAACGTGCTGTTCGGCATCCGCGTCCACACGCCGCGGAGCAGCTTGCCGAAGAGCCGGCGGCAGGAACTGGTGGAGACCGCCCTCCGCGAAGTGGATCTGTGGGACGACGTCAAGGACCGCCTGCACCGCAAGGCCACGGCGCTCACCCTGGAACAGCAGCAGAAGCTGTGCATCGCGCGGCTGCTGCCGCTCAAGCCGCGGATCATCCTGATGGACGAACCCTGTTCCGCGCTGGACGCCGAGGGCACGGAGAAGATCGAGGATCTGCTGGACAGCCTGCGGGAAAAATACACCGTGGTGATCGTGACGCACAACATGGCCCAGGCCCGCCGCGCCACCGACGAGTGCCTCTTCATGCTGCTGGGCGAGTTGATCGAGCACGGTACGACGGAGCAGATCTTCTTCAACCCGCACCACGAGCAGACCGAAATGTACATTGAAGGACGTTACGGGTAAGTGCCCACCGAAGAGAAGCCCGAACCAAGGTGGGCCGGAACCAAGGTAGCCCGGAGCCAATTTAGCCCGGAACCAAGGTAGGCCGGAACAAGTCCGCGCAGTTCCGGCGCGGCAGGCAAGGCAAGGGCGACAGACCTGTGCCGGAACGGCGCCGACTTGTTCCGGCCAACGGGTTCAAGGAGACAATGCCATGAAAAAATTCGACAACGAGCTGGCGGCCATCCAGAAGCAGTTGAGCGACATGGCCGACCTGGCGCGGTCCATGGTCTACTTGGCGGCCGCCGCCGTCAAGGACCGCGCCCGCGACGCCCAGGCGGAGATCTACGCCTCGGAGGCCCGGCTGAACAAGATGCAGACCGACATCGATCACGAAGCCATCCGCATGTTGACGGTTTACGGCCCGGTGGCCAAGGATCTGCGCTACTTGCTCGTCTGTACGCACATGACGGCGCAGTTGGAGCGGATCGGCGATCAAGCGGTGAACGTCATCCAGTCGCTGCAAATGATGCGTTCCGACCCGGCGGCCCACCCCCTGCGGCCCAAGCTGCAGAAGATGGCGGACCAGGTCTGCCAGATGGTCGACGACGCGCTGGACGCCTACTTCTCCGCGAACGCCGAGAAAGCCGTGCTCACGCGGCAGCGCGACGACCTCGTGGACGCCCTGTACGACCAGGTGCTGAAGGAACTGTTGACCGACCAGGTGCTTCGCGAAGTGCTCGCCGGCGCGACCGACATCGCCGACGCCGTGGCCCAGATCCTGATCGCCCGCTACCTGGAACGGATCGCCGACCAGGCCAAGAACGTCTGCAAGGAAGTGATCTACATGCTCAAAGGCGACGACGTCCGCCATCGCCGTCCCCCCCTCCCCGCCACCCCCGCACCGGCGGAAAGCTGATGGGTCCAGGCACGGCCAACATGGTAGGCCGTGCCACAAACGGCCGCCCCCGCGCCGGCGGAAGGCTGACGGATGAGCCAGTGGTTCCGGGCCTCACGGATCAGAAACGATGTGGTGTCTCTTCGAGGGACTTGCGGTCCGCCAAATGGTTCCCGGCGCGGGCCGAAGCGCTGTTGTGGCGTCACGGTTTGCGGTAAACTGGGGCCCGCCGGGCTGGACTCGCCCACGATGTCCGGCTGCCGATCCCGTTTCGTTCCGTTCGTTGCGGCTTCGCGCCGCGCCTGGAGGACTGCCATGCTGCCTCGCCCGACTTTCCTGCTTCTCGCCATCCTCATGTCGGCGACGCCCGCGTCCCACGTACGGCCAACGTTGGCGGCCGACAACAGACCGAACGACGAGCAGTTGTGGTCGGAGGCCGAGACGCGCATCGAGCAGCACCGCAAGGCGGACGCCACGATCCTGGTGACCGACGCGGCCGGAACTCCTGTCGAAGGGGCGGAAGTCCAAGTCGAGCAGACCCGGCACGCCTTCTTGTTCGGGTGCAACATCTTCGCCTGGGGACGCGTCGGCGACGAAGCCGGTGAAACCGCCTACCGCCAGCGGTTCGCCGACGTCTTCAACTTCGCCACGCTGCCGTTCTATTGGTGGTCCTACGAAGGGCAACGCGGTCAGCCCATTCACGAGCGGATCGCACAAGTCGCCCGTTGGTGCCAGCAGCAAGGCATCGACGGCAAGGGCCATCCGTTGGCCTGGAACTACGCCGAACCGCGCTGGCTGCCGGAAGATCCGAATCAAGTGCTGGAACTCCAACTGGCCCGCATCGGCGATTGCGTCGGCCGGTTCGGCGGCCTGATCGACCGCTGGGACGTGGTGAACGAAGCCACGCACTTCGATCGCGCGGACTGCCAGGCCCGAGCCCCCAAGCTGACCGCCGCTTGGGCCGCCACCGGTCAAACCGAATTCGTCCGCCGCTGTTTCCAACAAGCGCGCCAAGCGAACCCGAAAGCGACGCTGCTGATCAACGATTACCGCGTCGACCCGCAGTACGTCCAGTTGATCGAGAAACTCGTGGATGACAACGGCAAGCCGCTGTACGACGTGATCGGCATCCAGAGCCATCAGCACGGCGGCGTGTGGAGCAACCGCAAGATCTGGGAGACGTGCGAGCGGTTCGCCCGGTTCGGCGTGCCGCTGCACTTCACGGAGAATACCATCCTGTCGGGCAAGCAGGGCTGGGAACTGACCCAGCGCGGCGAGGATTGGCCGTCGACGCCGGAAGGCGAGGCGGCTCAAGCGCGGGAAGTCGAGCGTTTCTACACGATGCTGTACTCGCACCCCGCCGTCGCCGCAATCACGTGGTGGGATTTCAGCGATCGCGCCGCCTGGCAGCGCGCGCCGGCCGGCTTTCTCCGCAAGGACATGTCGCCCAAACCGGCTTATGAAGTCCTGCACCGGCTGATCAAGGAGAAGTGGTGGACCCGCACCACGGTCCGCACGGACGCGCAGGGGAAAGCCACGTTCCGCGGGACCATCGGCCAGTACCGCATCGCCGTCACCGCCGCCGGACGGACGGCAGAGCCCCAAACGCTGGAACTCCGCCGCGGACAAGCCAACCAGATCACGGTTCGTACCGCGCGTTGAGGCCGAAACTCATCGGCCCTGGACCGCGTAGCTGAAGAGCCGCGCGTCGCTCAGGTGAAAGCGGAGACGCAGTGGGCCGGCGGTGTTCAGCCGGTCGTGCTCCTTCCAGCGCACCGGATGGCGGACGGCATCCGCGCGCAACGGGAGGCAGTCGGCGGCGGCGTAGCCCGGCAACTCGCGGCCGTGCTCGTCCAGGACCGCCACGGTCAGCTCGCCGCCCCCGGCATCGGCGTTGACCGTCAGGCGATCCCCGGCACAGCGCAGCGGCACGGTCTCGATCACGCCGCCGGCCGGGCCCGCCTCCAGCGAGACGAAACCGCCCAGACGCCACTTGGCCAGGGCAATCGTGATCTTCTTGTCCGGCACGAAGCCCCCGTGCGTCGTAGTGATGGCCGTGTAGTACAGCCACCATTCCTGCCCGACGGTGACCGGCCCGTTGGTCACGCCCAGAATGCAGCCCGCGTCGTACGCGTGCGGGCCGTTGGGGATCACCGGCGAGCGGTCTTCGCAACGGCTCCAGGCGCGGCCGTCCCGGCTATGGACCAACTGCACGTCGACCGGGCCGTCGTCGCCGCTTTGGAGCGGCCCCTTCTCCGGCGGCGGTCCGGTGAAGCGGAAGTGCGTGACCAGCCCCAGGAACTGGCCGCCGCAAGGGAAGACCGACATGTTGTAGAACTGCGCGAAGCGCCCGCCCTCCGCCCGCACCTGCGCGTCGTCGATATCGTCCGGAGCCATCACCAGCGTCGGCTCCGACCAGTGCTGCATGTCGCGGCTGGTTGCCAGGTAGATCAGCCGCCGGTTCTGGCCGCGGTGCTTGTGCGTCCGTTTGTGAAACGCCAGGTACTCGCCGGTGGCCGGGTCCAGGGCCAGAGTACACGTGTCGCTGCTGGGCAGCACGGGGTTCTGCGGGTAGAGTTCCCAGTGCAGGCCGTCGGCCGAATGGGCCGCATAGTAGCCTCGCCCATTGGCGCGCCCGCATCCCAGCATGTTGTAGCGGCAGTCCGGATCTTCGGCCCGCGGGTTGTAGACCACGCTCGGACTGTGAAACAGCGGAAACACCATGTTGTTCTGCTTCGAACCCTGGTATTCGCACAACCCCAACTGCGGCCGCTCCCACGACAGCCCGTCGTTCGAGGTTGCATACAGCACCAGGCTGTTGCGGTTGTACCACATGCGTGACGGCCCGTCCGGGCCGTCACGCAGGACCGTGCCGTACACGTAGACTCGCTGGTCGGGGCCGTCCTGCTCCCATGGCTCCACAGATGTCAACACGGGCTGCGAAAGCTTCTGGCAAGGATGGGCTTTGCGGACCACCCCGGTTTTGCGGGCCAGCAGCACGTCGTCGACCAGCAGCTGGGATTCGTTGCCGATGGACCGGACAACCTGGGTCTCTTCGGCTACCGCCAGCTGTGTCGTTTTGCCGGAACCCAGGCACACAACTCCGCCAACGAGCATCATTCGGACAATCCACAATCGCCTCTGAAGCATAGTTCGTACTCCCAAGGGACAAGGGGGGCAGGCTGGGCGTTTGTCGCAGGCACCGGCACGCTCGAGTACATCGTATCAGTGTGAGGCGGTTTGTGCGACATGCAGACAAGGCGCATGTGCTCTTGTTGGATCGATGCTTGCCCCGCAGGCGTCAGCGTGTTACCCTAAGATCAGCCGAAGAGGAGGATCCCCCATGACCGCGCTGGCAGCCGATCTGGAGCAATTCGTCGAACAAGAAGTCACCAGTGGCCGTTTTCCGAACCGCGAGTCGGTTGTCGCGCACGCGCTGCGGCTGCTACAGCGAGACCGTGAAGAAGCCGTCATAGGCGTTCGCTTGGGCTTGCAGGATGTCGCCGCCGGGCGCGTTCAACCGCTGGGCGATGCCTTTGCCGATCTGTGCCGGGAACTGAATCTGCCCCACGACGTATGACCTATCGCGTCGTCATCACCGCCAACGCCAAGAACGATCTGCGCAGTTATTACTTGCGTGCGGCGGAGCGCGCGCCGGTCACGGCGGCTCGCTGGCTGAGTCGATTCGAAACGGCGCTCGCCACACTGGCCACGAACCCGCAGCGCTGCGGCCTCGCTCCCGAAAACGAAACGGTGGATGAGGAAATCAGGCAATTCTTGTTCGGGAGACGCGGCTCCAGCGTGTTCCGAGCGCTGTTCACGATCGCAGAAGGCGAAGTCCGCGTGCTGCATATCCGACGCGCGGTGATGGATACGGCCGCCCCCGAAGAACTCTACGGGTAAAGGCGTGGTGGCTTTGCTGGGCGGCTCGTGATGAGGGCACCTCACTCTCCGGTGGCTGTTCTCGCCACGCGGAACCCCAGGGTAGGAGCGGTGGAAGCCGGGCTTGTTCCGTTCAGGGCCCCGGTTCGACGATTTCGAAAGGGATGGCCGGCAACATGCCGAGCGGGGTGGGGCGTGAAGTGGGCGGCGGCTTCTCCTTGCTCGCCGACGGCGTCTGAACCGCAAAGGCATTGACGATCAGATTGCCCTTCAGCCCCGGCTTGACCTTGGCTCCGTCACTCTGCAGCACAATCTCGGTGCCTTCGGAGCCCGGCGACTGGCTGCGGATGGCGAGGCCCTCCGGCGGTTCGTCCAATTCGACGCGCACCGGCGCAAAGAACGTGCCTGCGGGCACGCCGACGCGCACCGTGCCGGTTCCGCCAGCCGGGATCTTGACGGGGGTCGCACTGAGGATTCTGACCGTCGTATTGGCCGTCACCCGCCCGGACACGGACACCTTCAGTTCGCTGACGGGAACCAGGTGATGGTAGGCGAACGCCTGGAGCATGTTTTCCGCCGGAACGACCGGGCGGACGACCTCGGCCTCCTGGATCCGCGCTCGGCCTTCCAGCTGCAGGCTGAGTGGTTCTTTGGGCGTGATCGGCGGCACGGTGAGCGTCAGCCGCACCTGGTCCTGGCCGTCCGGAATGCGGGCGCCGCCAAGCGAGAATCCCGCGGGGGCCTCCTTCAACGCCAGGGCAATCTCGCCAGCGAAACCGTCCTTCCGCAAGGCATGGACGGCCAGCGGAACGGTCGCGCCGCCGCGGACGTTGATGCTGGACGGCACGATCCGCAGGGCGAAATCAGGCTGGAGCGGGGCGAGGCGGAGCCGGTAGGCGTACTCCGGGCCGCCCTGGTGCTGGATGTCGCCCAAATGGACGTAGTACGCTCCGTCCGAAGGCAGTTCGGCGCGCAGCAACGAATCGGCATGGTGCGTCACGAGACCCGCGCCGGCGTCCTCATGATCGTCATTGAACGCCAATTGCCGGCCGCCGGCGTCGGTCAGCCGCAGCACGGAATCCAGCGGCGAGTGCAACCGCCGGGCCCGTACTTCGGCGGCGATCCGGTCCCCGGCGCGGGCCTGAAAGCGGAACACGTCCCAGTCGCCCGGCGGATCGATCCGCCCGTTGACGACACGCGGCAGCGTGACCTGCTGCGGGCCGGCCACAGAATCATTGGGCTCCTGATCCAGCCTTTCCGGCAGCGTGTCTACCGCGAACGGCACGCGGTTGGAGATCGACTCCGTGCTGGAGACCGATTCTGATCGGGACGTCGACACTGCGTCCAACAACGAGTCCAGCCGGCGTTCGGAGAGCACGTCATAGCGCTTGCGGACGAACAGCGGATGAACGCCCGCCTCTTGAAAACTGGGCATGAGCTTGGTGACCGGCAAGTTCCAGCCCTTCAACTCGACTTCGGTCTTCTCGCCAGCCCGGCCGCCCAGGGGAAAGATGCTCGCGACAAACGGCAACTCGCCCGCCGCCAGACGATAGACAAAGTCCTCCCGGCCGCGGTACAGGGCGTCCCGGATCTCGATCACGTATTGGCCGTCCCGAGGAACCTCATAGTGCAGGACGGGATCCGGACTGAAGCGGTAATCATCGGCGTACGCCAGCTCATTGCCCTGCGCGTCGTACAGCGCCAACACCGCCTGGAACCAACCCGGCACGGCGTCGGGAAGATACGGTACGAGTTCCCGCGCGCTGGCCGCAAAGACCAGCCGCTCGCCCTTGCGGGCCGGGAACCGGTACCGATCCGCCTCGCCCGGCATGATGCGGCCGTTCAGCACAGCCGGCAGCGTCACGCTCATTTCCGCCGGCGCCGCGTCCTTGGCGGGCTTCTCCCGGAACTCGGGCAACTGCCCGACGGTGAACACCAGCGGATTCGTCAAGCCGGCGGGCGTCTCCAGCCGCAGCTCGCGCTGGCCCGGTTCCGCATCCGCCGCGATCGTGACGCGGACCGTGACCGTCTCGGCAATCGAGGCCACGGCCGTCATGGACCGGGCGTAGCCAAAGGCGAAGGTCTGCACGCCGCGCCCGGAGACGTAGGCCGTAGCAATGCCCTGCAGATTCCGCCCGCCGACGACCAGATCGAGTTCCGCTCCCTGCCGACTGCCGGCCGGGTGGATATAACCGATGCGCGGGGCAGCCTGCTGCGCGGCGACGGACGAGGCGAGGGCGATGCAGGCGGCCGCGCCCCAAATCAGAGACGAGCGAGTGCTCACGGATCCTCCTCCCATGCCGGCCAGGTTTCGGCCACGATCGGCGACATCGCCGCAGACAACGCGCGGTCGGATTCCGCGATTTCCCGGTACAACGGCCCGACGTTCTCGGGCCAGCCTTCGGCACGTTCGGGAATCTGAACGGTGAGCACAACTCGCTGCCGCGGAGCGGGCGGAAGAGGCTCATCGTGACACAGCACGCCGTCCGCAAGAGTCGCAGCGATGACGAACGCGGATTCCGTCATTTTGGCGCTCCCAGCTCACATGATTTCCCTCAGCCGCCCGCCCATCTTGACGCCCTCGTCGGCCGAAGGCGTCACGTGGACCACCTGGCCTTCGGGATGGGGCAGCGTGCCGTCGGGATCGATGCCGAGCAGTTCGTACATGCTGCCGATCAGGTCGCACGGGTACACGGGCCGTTCTTTCACGTTGGCTCCTTTTTCGTCCGAAGCCCCGACGACGCGGCCTCCCTTGAAGCCGCCGCCGGCCACGACGGCCGAGAAGACGCGGCCGAAATGGTGCCGGCCGCCGTCCCAGGGCGGCTGCCAGTCGACCTTCGGCGTGCGGCCGAATTCGCCGCTCCACCAGACGATCGTGGTGTCCAGCAGGCCGCGTTCCGACAGATCCACCAGCAGCGTGGACATCGCCTTGTCCATGTCCGGCAGTTTCGACCGCATGGCCTCGAAATTCCTGGTATGCGTGTCCCAGCCGCCGTAGTTGATCGTGATGTAGGGGAAGCCGCGTTCCACCAGACGCCGGGCCAACAAGCAGCTTTGCCCGAAGAAGGTACGGCCGTACCGCAACCGCATCTCCTCCGTTTCCTGCCCCAGATCGAACACCTTGCCCTCGTCGCCCAGGATCAGATCGTAGGCCCGCTTTTCGCTTTCCGCGGAGGCGATCAGTTGCGGATCGTCGGGCATAACCTGTTGCAGCAGGTCAGCCTTGTGCAGCAAGTCGCGGCGGGCTTGCTGACGCTCGAAGGAGATGCCTTCGGCGACGATTCCTTCGACGGTGAACTGGGGCGCCGCGGGGTTCCCGCCGGTGACGAACGGCTTGTAGCGAGGCCCCAGGAACCCGGCTTCGGAGAACCGGCCCTGCGGCTGCGTGACCACGATGTAGGGCGGGATCAGGCCCTGATAACCTGCGTCGTAGCCTTTGAATAGCGACACCACGGCGCCGACGCTGGGAAAGACCAGCCGGCCGCCGGGCGGACGCCCCGTCTGCACCAGGTAGGCCGCCGTCTCGTGGCCGTCGTTGCCGTGCGTCATGCTGCGGATGATCGAGTACTTGTCGGCCTGCTGCGCCAGCAGCGGCAGCAATTCGCTGATCCGAATGCCGTCCACGTTGGTGGCAATCGGCTTGTCCAGCGGGCCGCAGTAGTCGTAGCCCGCTTCGGGTTTCGGATCGAAGGTGTCCAGGTGTGACGGGCCGCCCCACATCCAGATTTGGATGACCGCCTTGGCTTTGCCTTTGGCCTTGGGAGACTCCGCGGCCAGTGCCCGATGTCCCCGTCGGTCGGCCAGCAGGCATCCCCCTGCGGCCGCCAGACCGTAGCCCAGCGCCTCGCGCCGGGAGATCAGACGTGTCGATTCGACGCGATGGGATTCGGTATTCATGTTTTCCACCTCGCTCTTCGGCTTTGGGGGTTGGCGTGCTGGAGGTCGCGCTTTCGCTCGTTTAACCGCGCCCCAACGGGGAGCGCGGATTGGCGGCTGACGTCGCGTCCCACTGCCCGCGCTCCCCGTTGGGTCGCGGTTAAACGGTCAGTGCCGATACAAAAACTCCGCGCTGTTGATCAGCGCCCAGGCAAGATCCAGCAGTGCCGCGCGCCCGGGCGCAATCCCGGATTGGGAATACTCCGCCGCAGTCTTCAACTCCGCCTCCGTGGGGAAACGGGAGAGAACCGTCAGGTACACCTCTTTCGCGATCTCTTGCGAGCTGTTGTTCGATTGCAGCAGTGCCTGGAGCTTCGGCCCCTGGTGGAGCTTGCGCTGAATGTGACTCGAATTCAAGACGTGCAGCCGTTGGGCGGGCGAGGGACGATTGCTGCGTTCCGATTCCAGGCCCGTGTCGCGAGGGGGACGCCCGAACATTTCGAGGAACGGACTGGTCACGCTGCCGTCGGCCAGCGCAATCGAACGCCGGCTGTCCGGGATGAACGAGAACGGTTCGGGGGTCTCGCTGGAGTACTTCTCGCCCGTCCCGGTGATCTGGCAAATGGCGTCAATCAGCACCTCCGCCTCCACGCGGCGGAGCGGATAGCTGGCGAAATGAGCTGCCCGCTCGGCGTGTTTCGTCGGGGGCACGGAGGAGAGTTGATAGGTCTGCGAGTTCAAGATCAGCCGGTACACGTGCTTGAGGTCCCAGCGGGCGGTGACCAGCTCCGAGCCCAGCCACGCCAGCAGTTCCGGATTGCTGGGCGGGTTGTCCGGCCGCGCGTCATCCGGCTCGTGGATAATTCCCCGCCCCTGCAGCCAGTACCAGACGCGGTTGACGATGTTACGCGCGAACCAGGGGTTTTCGGGGGTGATCAGCCAATCGGCGAAGACCTCGCGCGGGTCCTTGTCTAGGGACAGCCGCACCGTGGTCCCATCGGGAAAGGCAGCCGTCGGCGGCTCCTTGCCTGCCGCTTGCGCCACGGCCTTGTCCAAGTCAAAGAAGACGATCTCCTCTTTCCATTCCTTGGTCGACTTGTAGCCCACCTGGGAAAAGAAGGTGGCCATGCCCGCCAAACGCTCGGGAGGCCAGTTGCCCGCCCGCTCGCCCAGGAACGTCAAGGCCACCGTGCGGGCGGTGGTCTGCGGGTCCTTGCTTTGCATGGCGCGGTAGAAGTTCACCTGGGGCACGCGGAAATTGCTGCCGCTGGCGGTGAGCAGTTCCCGCACGAACCGGTCGTACGGTTTGTTCTCCCGCAACGACGTGGCGATCCAGCGGTGATAAGCCTGCGCCGCATTGGGCCAGAGATTGATGGGAAACTCGCTCTTGACCCGCAGCACGTCGCTCCACTTCACCGCCCAGTAATCCGCGAACTCCTTTCGCTGCAGCAAACGGTCGATCAGTTTGCGGCGTCTTTCCGGGTCCTGATCGAGGAGGAACGTGCGGGCTTCGTCCGCCGTGGGGAGCGTGCCGATCACGTCCAAATAGACGCGCCGCACGAACACCCCGTCGGAGCAAAGACGGGCGGGTTGAATCCCCAGCTGTTTCAGCTTGCCGAACACCAACTCGTCGATCTTGCCCCGGGGCGTGCTGACGGCGATACCATCAAGAACGTCCGAGCGCGGCGGTTCCGCTTCGGCAGCGGCCAGCGTTGCCGTCAAGACCAACACCGAAATCAAGGAGGCCGCCATGATCTCACCGCCAAGCCGTGATTCTATGCGGGTTTTCGCCGCCGGGCAACCGGAAGCCGGCGGTTTTCTGCCGACGGCAACGCGCAACACCGCCGTAGCTCACCAAACTTGCGCTCCTGCCAGACGACCTGGCAGGGGGCGTTATTCCTCGGCCACCCCACCCAGGGTCACCGAGATCTTGTACACGGTTTGCAGTCGGGTGTGGGCCGTGCTGGCGTGGGGGCTCTTGGGGAACCGCTTGCAGACCTGCTGCAGGGCCTTGATAGCCTCTTCCTTCTGGCCCGCTTCCTCCCACGTCATGCCGATCTGCAGGGCGGCCCACGGAGCTTGCTGCTCGTCGGCGCCGATCTGGTTGTACAGCAGCAGCGCCTCGCGGTACTGCTTCAGTTGTCGGTGACAGGAGGCCATGACCATGAGATTGTCCGGGAAGTTCGTACACTGGCGGAGGACGCCGATGGCCTCCTTCCACTGCCCGGCGTCGCGGTGCGTGACGCCGATCTGCCAGAGCCACTGCGGCGTGTTCGTGGGATCGCTTTTGAGCAGTTCGCGATACACGCCGACCGCCTCGGCGTACTGGCCGGCTTCGCGGTGCGTGGCGGCGATCTCCGCCGTCCAGCGGACCGCGTTGGCGGCGTCCAGTCCGATGATCTCGCGATAGACGCTCACGGCAGCCGGATGCAGCTTCCGCTGGCGGTAGCTGGCCGCCATGCGGGCCAGGCCAGCGGGCCTGTTCTCGTACCGCCGGTAGGTCTTGTAGGCTTCGTCGAACTTGCCGCGCCTTTCGTGCCAAGCGGCCTGGTGGCCCAGCATTTCGTCGCTGACCCCGCAGCGCCGGACGATCTCGTCGTAGACCGAGGCCGTCTGCGCGTCCTGCAAAGCGGCGGCGTGAAGGTCGGCGACGGCCAGCAGGGTCTTGCGGAGCAACTCTTTCTGTTCGGGCGTGGATTCGGCCGGCGGACCCTGCTGCCGCAGCCAGGCGGCGGCCTGCGCCGCCATTCGCTCGGCCTTGGGGCGCGTCGTGACCTCGGCCGCCAGCTGAGCCAAGGCCGGAGCGGCGTACGTCGTCACCTGGGCGAACAGTTCGGGGCCGGTGTACGTCGTGGCCAGGGCTTTCGCCCCTTCGTCGAACACGCCCTCGGCGAAACACCACTGGGCATACTGCCGCGCCGCTTGCCGACAGGGCTGGTCCGTCACGGCGCTGCGTTTGACCTCGAAGGTGAGTTTCTTCCAGTACTCCGCCCGAGCGTGAAAGTCCTTCTCGGTCTGCGCGATGGCGACCAAATCGCCCAGTGAGTAAGCTGCCACGGGGTGCTGCAGGTGGTCTGACAGCAGTCCCTCGTAAGCCTTCTTCGCCTTGTCGATCTGGCCCATGTCCTTGTACGTGCGGCCGATAAAGTAGCGGGCCAGGACCGCGTCGGGCGAATCCGGCCAGTAGTCGATCACGGACTGAAAACCGTCTTTGATCGCCGTGTTGGCTTGGCGAAGTTGCACCTGGCACAGGGCCCACTTGAGCTGCGCGTACGGGGCGCCTTCGCTCCGCTCGTACAGCGTGACGAACTTCTCGTACTCGGCCAGGGCGGCTTTCCAGTTTTGCTGCCTGTAATAGCGATCGGCGATCTGCAACTGGTAACGCTCCACTTCGCGGAGCTTGGCCCAACGGTCCAGGGCCAATTCGTCCAGCGGGCCGGCGAAGACTGGGACGGCGAGCAGCAGGAGGAAGACAGTGCAGAGTGAGAAGTGTAAAGTGCAAAGTGAGAAGTGCGAAGTCAGAGGAGCGGACGGCAAACGTTCCTCACTTTGCACTTCCCACTTCCCACTTCTCACTTCGCACTTCCTAGTCCTGCACCGGGTTCCTACCGCGTCCGTTGTTGCGATTCCAGCCATTTCGCGTACTCCACGTGGGCGTAGAAGATGACGTTCGTGCCCAGCTGATAGCAGCACTCCCAGACCTCTGGCTTGACGCCCGCGTGGCCGTCACACCAGGCGTCGGCGATGTCGCCGGGATGATAATAGCAGACCCAGCGGCCGTCGAGCCACCAGCCCAGGGCTTGCTTGCCCCCGTGCGGCGCCACGTAGGGCAGGAAGGGAAGGTGGTACGGCACCCGATGAATGACGTCGTCCAACGGAATGGGGACCGGGCGGACTTCGGGCAGCACGGCGGCCATCATCGCCAGGAACTGGTTGTGGAAATGACCGCTGCCGCCGTTGTCTCCGAACAGCATCCCGTGCTTGTTCAGCAGGTACTCGCGGAGCACCTTGATTTCGGTCTTGCTGACGTTGATGCTCTTCTCGCCGGTCAGGTAGACCACGGGCGGACTCTTGCCCAGCGGGAATCCGCGCAGCTCGTCGATCGTGCGCGACTCGGTCTTGTCCGCCACTTTCTGCCCCGTGCGGATGCCGTACTCCAAGAGCATGTTCAAGTCCGCGCCGATGCCGAAGTCCTGGTCCCAGTCGCCGCCGGAATACTGCACGCGGATGAACCGCACCCGGCCGCGGGCCGTGCCGGCGCCGAAGCCGGGCCCGCCGCTGCCTTCGCCATAGCCGACGGTGTAGGCGTGCTCCGTGGCCTCGTCCAACCGCAGCTTGACGTCGTCGATGGGCGGAACCTCGAAGCGGATCGAGCTGAACGGGTTCACCACGTACTTGGTGCGGACGATTTTCTGCACGCGGATCGTCTGCGGCAGAGCCTTGGCCTGGCCGCCGCCCCCCGGCAACTCGTAGATCGATCGCCGGCCCCACAACTGGCCGGTCACCGCAACCAGGACGAAGAACAGCAGCGAGTAGAGGAGCAGGACCGCGATCGACTGGTTCAGCTTCCGATTGCTGCGTCCGTAGAACCACGCCGCATGATCCAACGGGTTCCAGACGCGGCGCGGCGGGCGGCCGTGCTGGCGCCGGCGCGCATCGCACCGCTGGGAGATGCGTTCGACTGCCCAGACGGCCCAGCCCAAGCCGATGAAGAACAGCCCGGCCAAGCCGTAGACCGCCAGCCACGAGCGCGCGGCGTTCCAGGCCAGCGCGTCGGCCGCCGCCGTCGCCGCCGCCCATACGGCGACGTACGCAACGGTCCCCAGCAGCCACGACTTCGGGCCGGCTGGGCGGGGAATCCTCTTCTGGTGGAGTTTCGGAAACATGGGGCAATCGGCTAATTCGCACGTCCTGCCAAACGGCGTTACCTCTGTCAGCGTTTTTCTAATTCACGATGTGTCGGGAAGTCAACCGCCAGTGTCTCCTCGCCGATCGTACACTTGGCCTGACGGTCCTGGGCGAAAAACTGCACGCGAGTTGCCCAACGCTCCGTTTCCTTCGCCGGCTGGTTCAGGAAGGCAACCGTGCAGGCCCAAGTTGGCTCCGCAGGCGACCTTGCTGCGGCGCCCATGCCGAGACAGAGCAACGATCGTTACGCTCTTCGCTACCCGGGCCGCCCCACGACCGCAAAGCACACTCAGCAGCGCATTCCGCGATAGACGTAGTCATTCCGAGTTCGGCCCTTGGGATCGGGGAGAAGTACCGCAGTTTCCTCAACGTCACGAAAGTGGCGTTCCATCCGCTCCATGAAGTCAGGTTCCCTTTGGGCCGACCAGACCGCGAAGACACCGTCCGGCACCAAGAGGGTAGACCAGGTCGCCAGAGCTTCGTCCGTGTACAAGCGAGCATTCTGGTCGTGCGCCAACCACGATGGCCCATTATCGACGTCCAAGATGATGGCGGCGTAGGTGCCGGGCTTCGCCTGATTGAGGACGGCATAAAGGTCCTGCTGAATCAGCCGGGTGCGGGGGTCGGACAAGGCGTTCCGGTTGAGTGGGGCGAAAAACCGGCGATTCCAATCGATGACGTGGTGGCTGATCTCGACGACATCGACCTTGCTGACCGCGTGCTCGAGTGTCTCCCGCAGGCTGAATCCCATCCCTAAACCGCCCATCAACACCGCACGATCCGCCTGCGAATGCTGTTCGATTTGAAATAGCGCTTGCTGAGCCAGCACCTGCTCCCCTGAGTGGAATTGGCTGGACATGAGAAAGACACCGTCGGAGATGATCTCAAATACGTCTGACCCATCTTCCAGTACGCGATGTTGGAGCTGAATCTCGCCGGTATTCGTCGCGTGTCGGCCCAAAACGGTCGGCGACTTGGGAATCAGGCCCTCAACGATGGCCTTGATCGGGTGTTCATGCGGAATGCTCAATCGACATCTCCCCGTTGCGTCTCACCGCAAGTCCCAACAAAAACGCGGCTTTCCGTTGCCGTGCGGATCAGCATACCGGCTCCACCGCCGAATGCAACCTTTCCGGAAATGAGTCAGGGCAGGGGGCAGACGTGCTGGCGTTCGAGTCATCCATTTCGTAATCTGGCGGAGATCGCCGATTGCCTGGAAGCCGAACTGCCGGCCCAAGGCAGCGAGGGCTTGCAGACCTTGGAGGAACTCACCACAGCGGAGGTTGTGAAGCATGAAACCGTCACGATTGGCTGTCCGGATCATCACCTTTGTCTTCATGTTTACCGCGCTGTTGCACGAATCGCCGGCGGCGGAGAATGCGCCGCCTCGGGAACTGGCCCTGCGCGTGCACGACCTGACGGGGCTTGACGGCCTGCGGCCCGTGACCGGCGGAGTGCCGTTGGCCGCCGGGGCCGCGCCGCGGGGAGCGGCCTTCGTGTTGACCGACGAGCAGGGCGAAACGGTGCCCTGCCAAAGCCGCGTTTTGACGCGGTGGAAGGACGGCAGTGCTCGCTGGGTGTTGCTGGATTTCCAGGCGGCACCGCCACCAGCCGGGACCGCGCGGTTCAGCCTTCGCTGGGGCAGCCACGACGCAGCGCCGGTACCGAAGCTGCCGGTCCGTGCGGTGGACGAGGCGAACGGAATCCTGCAGACCGGCACGCTGCGGCTCGGGCCGGCCGAGGACGGGGTGCTGTGCGTCGGCGACCGGCTCGACGTCCGCCTGACGCTGATCGACGGCGCCGGACGGCATTGCCGAGGCGTCGTCGAATCCAGGGCCGTGGAAGCCGGCGGGCCAGTCCGCGGGACGGTCCTGCTGCGAGGCGCCTTTCACGCCCCGGATGAGTCGCGTGTCGTCGGCTTCCGGTTGCGGGCCTCCGTCTTTGCCGGATCGTCCCGCGTGCTGCTGGAACCGCACCTGCTGGTCGACGCGGACTCGGGGGTGATCCACCGGCTCCGCAGCCTGTCGTTGGACATCGTCCCGCGCTCGCCGCTGAAGAGCGTGCGGCTCGGCGGGGCGGCGAAAGAGATTTCGACGACCAACGCCCGGCTGTGGCAGGTCGACGACGAGACTTGCCGTTTCGAAGGCGTCGAAGGGACGGGCTCCAAGGCGCCCGGCTGGGCCGAATTGACCGACGCGGCAGGCGCCGTGGCCGTTGCCGTGCGGGATTTCTGGCAGCAGTGGCCGAAGAGTCTCGAGACCGATGCCCGCGCTCTGAAGGTTGGACTGTTCCCCACGTTTTCCGCGGGCACCTTTGCTCACATGGAACCGTGGTACAAGCACCAATACCTGTTCGACGGCGACTGTTACCAGCTGCGGATGGGCCAGTCGCGCCGCTGGCAGATCTGGCTCGACACGCAAGGCGGCGGCGACGCACTGGTCCGCAGCGCCAACGCGCCGCTGGTGCCCGCGGCCGATCCGGCGCAGGCCATCGCCGCGGGAGTCTGGGGGCCGATCGCGGCGGCCGGCAGCCCCGGCCTGGAAGCCTACGATCGGTGGGCGGAGAACCTGTTCGTCCACGGGTACTTGAACAGCATCGAAAAACAGCGCGACTACGGAGCCATGAATTGGGGCGACTGGTGGGGCGAACGCGGCTGTAACTGGGGCAACCACGAGTATGATACGCCGAAGCAGATCCTCCTGCAGTTCGCCCGCACGGGCGATCCGAAGTACTTGCACGTCGGCGACGCCGCCGCGCGGCACACGAGCGAAGTCGACGTGATCCAATTCGTCAACGCGGATCTCACGGACTTCTTCCACAAGACCGCCGGTCGCGATCCTCATTACCCGATCCGTCCGGGCATGGTCCACGAGCACTGCGTCGGGCACGTGAGCGGCTTCTATCCGGTGGACCGAATCCGTGAACTGTACGTGTCGTTGGGCATCGGCAAGACCGACCGCCCCTATCTGTGCCTCGATCCGTACAACCTGGGGCACATCTGGACTCAGGGGATGGTGTACGACTACTTCCTCACGGGCGATCCGTGGATGAAGGAGACGGTGGAAAAAATCGGTGCGAATCTGGCCCAGCTCGTCGAGGACCGGAAGTTCCCGTTCAAGGGCGGCAGCCATTCCGGCCGCGTCAACGGCTGGACCATGCTGGCCATCGCCGGGGCCTACGAATTGGACTTTGACGAGCGCTACCTGACAGCGATGAAGCTGCTGGCCGACGACGCCCTTTCCGAGCAGGATCCGGAGACGGGCGGATGGCGCTACCAGCTGCCGTGGGGCCACTGCTTCTGCGAAACCAAGCACTGGGGAGAAGCGACGTTCATCGGCGCGATCCGGCTGAACGGCCTCAGCAAGTACTACGAACTGACCGGCGATCCGCGGATTCCCCAGGCCGTGCGGCGCGGCGTCGCGCACGTGAACCGGGACACGTGGGAGGAGCAGTACAGCGGCTGGCGTTACACGTCCTGCCCCAAATCAGGCTCCGGCCCCGGCCGGCAGGACGGCGTGATCGTCATGGCACTGGTCAACAGCGTCGCCATGACGGGCGATGCCGAGCAGCTGCGCGTGCTCCGCAAGGCGTGGGAAGCCAAGTTCGAGCGGTTGCTCGTCGCCCCCACATCGGGACCCGGGCTGGGAAAAACGTACTCCACGATCATGTACGGGTGCCCCGAAGCCATGCACCTGTTCGTCAACCCGGCCGGACGATGAGATCGTACGCGTGGTCGCCGAGCACGGTGGCACCCTGGATGTGTGGCTTGCCGTGTTTGCCGTTTCGCGACGCGCGCTGCGGACCGATGACCGATCGCCGATGACCGATCGCCGATGACCGGGGGGCTCACGCCGCCCCGTTCGCCGTTTCGAGACGCGCTGGCGACCGATGACCGATCACCGATGACCGATCACCGGGGGCTCACGCCGCCCCGTTCGCCGTTTCGGGACGCGCCCTGCGGACCGAGGTCGATCGCGGCAAAGAGACTCTAGTAGACCATGTGGCCGATGCCCGCCGAGAAGCCCGCGCTGCCCATGACGAGGAGCATTTGCATGTCGTGCCGGAGAACGCCCCGCTGAGCAGCAATCGCCATCGCTGTCGGCAGCGAGGCGGAAACGCAGTTGCCGATTTCCGGATAGAGATTGACGATCTGGTCCCGGATGCCCATGCGGTCGGCCAACGCGTCGGTGAGCGGTTTCGAGGCCGAATGGCTGAAAGCGATGTCGCACTGCCGGCGCTGCAACTCCGGAGTGTCGAAGAACAGCGGCGGGATCAGCTCTTGAGCGGCCAGCACCAAGTCGGAGCTGTACGCGAAAAACACGAGCGGGTCAAGCCGCGGGCAACGCTCCTGGTTGTTGTACGAGCCGATGGTGGGCAGCGGAATCTTGCAGAGATCGTGCCGTTTGGAGTCGGTCTTGAAGGCGAAAAAAGGTTCCAGACCGGCATCTTCGTTCGTGAGGATCGTGGCGGTCGCCGATTCGCCAATCGTCATCTGGGCAAAGCGGAAGGCGAGTTCGTCCGGTTCGCGAATGGCCCAATCATGGTACTCTTGGTTGAATTCGGCATTCAGGATCAGGATGTTCCGATACAGATTGTTCTTCAGGAACTGCTGGGCGACGTGCAGCGCGCGGAGCCAACTCAGACAGGCGTCGAGAATGTCGAAGCCGGTGGCGTTGGTCATGCCGAAGGCGTCCATGAAGAAGTTGGCCATGCCCGGTTCGACCCAGCCGCGGCCGACGCCGACGTAGAGCAGCAGGTCGATCTCGTCCGGCTTGAGGCGGGCCTCCTCCAACGCCTGGTTCACCGCGAGCCGGGCGAAGTCGAAAGCCCGTTCGCCCGGTGCCCGCCAGCGCCGCTCGCGGGTTCCCGAACGGTGCAGCAGCGCCCGCAGTCCGGACAGCACCTTGTCTGTTTTTCCATCCAAAGACGCCCGGCTTTCGGTCTCGACCAGAGCCAAGACCTCGTCGTTCGTCACGACGCGGGACGGCATTCCGAGCCCCAATCCACGAATCCTCATCGGAGTCCTTCCTTAAGCTAAGAGGTCCGCTAGTGTTGTCCGTGGCCAGCCAAATGTCAACGGGCCGAGGGAATTGCTGCACCGGTGATCGGTGATCGGTAATCCACCTCTTGGCCGAATCGTGCCCGTAGTGCGAGGGCGGTTCGCTGCCGGCTTCCGCCAACGAGCCCTGCTCCTTCTCCACGCCCCGAACCCTCTCCAACACTTTAGCTTTCCGCCTCGTTTTTGGCCATCGAATGAAACGGCTGCCCGGAGACTGCGATCAGACGATTTTGCGTCTGCCGTCAGAATGCCGACGCTTCTCGCGTTCTGGACAAAAAGAGCGGAGTATATCAACCGGCATGGCGATTACCGCGATATCCCGCTCGTCGCCGGCATTTCTCGCCCGCGATATCCCGCGACTTCGAGCAAGTATCGCCCCAACACGCCGCACCGTCTTCTTGAGCGGGTCTCTTGACAAGCAAAAGGTTGCGGCGTTTACTGCCTGTCGGGTGGACCGGGATACCTCGCAGTTCCAGCAGCATATCGCGGTCGAATCCACCGGTGTTTACTGGTTCCGGGTAATCAGCGGTTACGCTCCGCAACCCGTCTCAAAGAACAACGAACGACAACGCCATGAACACGACGTTCCTCACAAGAAGATGTTCTTTCTTCGCACTACTTGCGGTCTTGGCCACTCCATTGGCCGATTGGTCGCAGGAGTCCAAGCGACAGCCGCGGCAGGCAGCTGCCGAATCCCCGAACGCAAAGGTGGGACGGACCACGGTTGCCGTGATGCCTATCTGCCTTGCCGACCGAAAGGAGGCGAGGAACAAGTTCACCATCTCCGTGGCGACGAAGCTCGCAGACAAGCTGGCCAAGAACGCCAGCTTCGCGGTCTTGCCACAGAAGGCTATGGCCGAATCCCTGGGCAAAGCGGGCATTCCATACGACGATATCTCCAAGCCCGAACTAACTGACGTGGACAAGGCGCTGCCGAAGCACGACATTGTGATCTTTGTTGGCCCACATCCAGGCGAAAAGGGCTGGTTCCGATTTGCTGTGGCCCGCTCGCCAAGCCTGATGGCTGATGTGATCGCGTCTATGATGGCTGAAAAGGACGTGAAGGATCCAGGCGATCTTGTTGACGCGGTTGATGTCAAGAGAATAACAGAAATGATCGATGCTTTGCTGGGTTCAAAGAAGGACTAGATCGGCGTAACCAACGGATGCAGAAGAGCGGCGGTTGGGGTCGTCGACTGTGGCTGGGTCTCGACCGCCGTCTTCTGATCCGGGTCGTTCTGTCAGAAACGAGGCCCAGTCATGTACCACGAATTTGACCAGTTGTATCCGCACGCCAACGCATGTACTGCCTGCACCTACCTCGGCAGCCATGAGACGTGGGATCTGTACTTTTGCCATAAACATGGCCAATTCCGAGACGGGCCACTGCTCGTTGCGTTTTCGTCCCCCAACGACCACATCACAGCACACGCAGACAGCAAGCCAGAACATCCGGCGCTTGCGGTGGCCTACGACCGCGCGCGCGAGGAGCGAATGCTTTCCGCTTGAATGCACGACTCTACCGCGTGCCACACATTGGAACACAAACGTGAGAATACTTGCTCGTTCCCAGACAGTTCATCAATGTCGTACTGCACCGCCTTTCCCCATGTTTGGCCTGGGCAATAAAACACAACGACAGCATCTGTGTGCTGCAGGACGCCCATCGCTGGGATGAACACAACTCCATCGCGGCACGCGCGCCGACAAACATCCAAAACAACATCATGTAAGCCATTCCGGTCACTCGCGCTCGCGACACGGAACCCATCAATCGCGTCAGCCACCCACATGGGAGACGGGTCATCTGGAAAACTACGGAACGCCATAAATCACCACCCTTCACCAATTCAATAAAGACAGAACCATCGTATGCACGCGAGGCGGCATCGGGTCCAGCGGGCTGGTCACTCGTCGGGCCGCCCGCGTGATCCGGATCGTTCTGCCTTAAACTCCATGAACCGGCACTTACCACTCGTGCTGCTTGCCATCGTGTCTGTCACGCAACTGAGTTGTGCCGGGCAAGGCGACTCGCCCAAAGAATGGGCCGTTGAGTTGGAACGCGGCTATACGGAAAAGAGGGGCGACGAATTGGACGCGTTCCTAGATGATTGGCTGAAGCATTCGTCTCCATCGCCCGCTGAATTTCTAAATCGAAAACCAAAATTTGAACAGGCTGTTTACCGTCTCTACCAAGCCTTCTTCCAGCCTGCCGAGTTTTACAGAGATACAAAGTACATTGTGATTCAGGACAAGGTAAACGTGTACATAGTGGATTCTGACTTTCGCGGCCTGAAAGATGTCGAGTCTTGGAAGTCGGTAGATGTCGTGCATAAGGCTCCCGTGATCAGTCAGATCCAAGTCAGACAGTTTCGCCCCAGTCTCACGTTCCCGAAAAGGAAGATCGTGTACGTTCAGGATGACTACCTCGCTCCTATGTTGGGCTTCTTAACACAAGATAACGGTGGCTACGCGATGCTTGATCGGTACGCACAAGAAGAATGTGTGTCTGAAGAACGACAAAGACGACTGAAGTATCTGAATTCCCGCCTGAAGATCGTTCCTGGTCACTGGGGAACCGGATGGCATTTTGAAACGCACCCACGCATCACCGCAGTGTATTTTTCGGCGGACCTCAAACAAGCCGTTGTCTCGTATCGAGAGTACTACGGAGGTGGTGAGGCTATCATGAATGCAACGCAAAATGGCCAGTGGAAGGTAATCGCGAGGGAAGACACCTGGGTAGAATAGCTTCGAACACTGGAAAACGCAGAGCCAAGCGATGAACCCAAGCGGAAACCGCGGTTGGGTTTTGGATGATGGTTACGTTCCCAGCGCCGTTTCCGCTGGGTTATCGCTACCGTTCGGCCAGCTTGGCGAGGGACGCTGGCTAGACGCACGGACCGAAGCCCGGCGGCTCAGACGGCGTGGCCTAGTCCGTTGGCCGTTTCGCCGGCTTGCCCGGTGCCATCGTCTGTTGGTGCAATGACACTCTGGGGGAAGCGTCTGGGAGGTGGCAACGAAGCGGATCGACAGGATCTTGGTCGATGGCCGATCCCGCCGGGGACGATTGACGATTGGAGGACGATCGTGAATAGACCGATGGACTATCCGCCGAGACCACGTACGGGTCCGGCGGCGCGTACTTCCCCAGCTCCGGCTGGAACCACAATTGGAGCCGGCCGTCCAACTCCTGCCTGCAACGAGGTCCCGATGCGTTCTACGACACGTCACGCGGCTGGTCTTCTCCTCGCTCCACTCATCGCAGCGTTGTCTCAGCTGCCGGCCTTGGGGGCCGAGCCGCGAATCGTCATCGAGGCGTTTTCCGTCGAGCCCCCGTCGTTGGACCTGGGGCAGGCGTTCACCATCCGCATCCAAGCCGCCGCCACGGGGGTCGCCATCGGCAGCTTCGTGGTCCGCACGGCGGACGACGTGAAGAAAGAAGCGACCATTCCCGGCTTGCCACTCTATTCCAGCGGGCGCTACTACGTGGCCGAGGGCGGCCGCTTGAACCTGACGGACAACGGACCTCTGGACCGCGACCCGGCCAAGAATGTGTTCGCGTTGGAGTTGAGCACCGCAGGCTGGAAGGAAGGGGAGTATGCGTTCGCGGCCTTCGCCAGCAACCGGCCGGCGGCGGGACCGTTCGTCGCCGCGCGGCACGACTTTGTTGTCACCGTTCGTGGCCGGCAGGTCACGATCGAGGACCTGGGCGGCGATGACTCGCAAGCGAGCCTGGCGATCCGCGAATTTCAGTCCCGGCCGGCCGTCCTGCGGCCCGGCGAGCCGCTGGAGCTGTCGATCTTGCTCGACCGCAAGCGCGTGAAATCGCTACAGGTGAACGACGTATTCTATATCACGGGTGCGGAAACCTTGTCCGGATTCACCTATGACGCGGAAAAGAAGAAGGGGATCTGCCCGATCGAACTGCCCGCGTCGCCGCAGGCCAGTGGCGACCCGGCTGTCGCGGTCACGGCCAAGCTGGCGACCGGGGACTGGCCGCCCGGCGTACGGCACTTGATGTTCCAGGCCATTGGAACCGCGGGGCGAGTGATCGACGAGCGGGCCTTTGCCGTCAAAGTGGACGATCCCCGCGATCAGCTCGAGGTGACGGTCGAGCCCTCGACGTTCCTCGCGCCGGGTACGCACTTCAACCGTTTTCTCAAGCTGGGCGACGGGACGCTGCTGACCGAGGGTAAACTCTCGCGCGACGGCGGCCAAACCTGGAGCGGCACTTCGATCCGGTTCGGCAACGGCGCCGAGCAGATGCGCGACGGCAGCGTGCTGGGTCTGGACTATCGCTGCGTGCCGATCGAGGGCAAGACGGGCTGGTACGACGTGGCCAGGTACTTCTCGTCGGACGGTCAACGATTCGAGGAAGACCGCGCCGCGATGTTCGTCCCCGAGGCCAAGGCGGCCATGGGACATGGTCCGCACGTCGGCCCCCTGTTCATGCGCTCGATCCTGCAGCGGACAGACGGCACGCTGGTGGCCTTGATGGGCGGCTGGTTCAAGAGCGACACCGCCTTGTGCCCCTACGGACGCGGCCGGCCCTATTCGCGGAGCTACGTGTGTGAGTCGGACGACGTCGGCAAGACCTGGCGCTACCTGAGCACCATCGGCTACGAGCAGATCGGCAGCGAGGGCTTCAACGAAGGCAGCATGAAACGGCTGCCCGACGGCACCTGGCTGGCGGCCCTCCGCAGCGGCAACGAACGGGACTTCCTCTGCCAGGACAACCCGATCATGCACTCGGCCAGCCGTGACGAAGGGCGGACCTGGTCGCCGCCGGAGCGGATCGGCCTGGACGGCTGTTTCCCCAGCCTGGCCGTGCTCAGCGACGGCCTTCTGGCCCTGAGCTACGGCCGCCCCGGCGCCATGCTGGCCTTCAGTGCCGACAGCGGCCGAACCTGGACCGATGCGACCTGCATCGATGCCACGCCCTACTCCGGCTATACCGACGTGGTCGAAATCGAACCCGGCCTGCTGCTGGTCGGATTCGGAGCCGCCGGCTACCTCGATCCCCAGACGGGCCAGCGGAGCAACGACCTGCGCCTGGCCCGTGTGCGTTATCGGCCCCGCTGAGGAGGCGGAAGCCGGCGGCATTTTTCCGGCGATCGTACCGGCACTGGCAACCGATCTTGAATTAGCTACAATGCCCGCATGAACGAGCAACCAGCGAAAACGCCGTTGTACGATTGGCACGTGGAGCAAAGAGGGCGGATGGTGGACTTTGCCGGCTGGTCCATGCCCGTCCAGTACACGTCGATCGTCGAGGAGCACCATGCAGTCCGGCGCGCGGCGGGGGTGTTTGACGTCTCGCACATGGGACGGCTGCGCTTCGACGGCCAGGATGCCGGCCGGTTTCTTGACCGCGTGCTGACGCGTCGCGTGGCCGATCTGCCGCCGGGCAAGGTCCGCTACTCCCTG
>CAYUFW010000076.1:3349-28150 GCA_964443915.1 uncultured Pirellulaceae bacterium | reverse complement strand
CGAACGTGCCTCTGCGTGCCGGGTTGAGGCAGGGCCGGCGCGGGCGGCCGCGCGGCCTGCGTTTTGAAGGCCTGGAAGCCCGCCAACTGCTGCACGGTGCGGCCGAAGGCGAAGGCACGCCGCGTCCGGATTTCTCGCTCGAGGATGTTAATCCGGCGTCGTCCACGTATCAGCAGGCCGTCTCGCCGCGGGACTACCTGGAGCAGGTTTCGGGCTGGTATTTTGGGAACGGAATGTGAGGGTTCTGCCGCGGCCAGTTTGGCCGCTTGGACGACTTGCAGAAAGACCTCGACGCATCGCACCCGATTCTGCGGATTCAACTCTTGGGAGTGAACGCCAAGGGCCAGGAAGCCGGCAACGCCGCCACGACGCAAGGGCGAGAACTTCCCTGGCTGCAGGACGTCGATGCCAACCAGGACGGCCTCGCCGATGCCGGCCCGCTGTGGTCCGCCAACTACCGCAGCGTCTACGTCCTGGACGGGAGTAACGTCCAGGTCGCCGCGTTTGACGTCGAAACGAACGATCTCGCGGAAGCAGAGAATTATGCCGCCCTGCGCGCACTGCTGGTCGATGCGGCGATGACCAGCCAGCGGCCGTGGCGGAATGCGGACAAGCCGCTCGATGTCAACGGCAACGGCGGCGTGGAGCCGCTCGATGCCCTGAACATCATCAACAAGTTGAACGCGGAAGGCCCTCACACGTTGCCGCCGCCTCAAGCGGGCGATCTGCCGCTGCGATATTACGACTGCAACGGCGACGGCGACGTGGGCCCGATCGATGCCTTGAACGTCATCAATCACTTGAACGGGCAGGGCGGCGCGACCGGTGCGGAGGGAGAGGGCCAGGCTGCGGAACCTGCCATTTCGCGGCCGAATGAGCCCGTGTCCCTCGCTGGCTTCGCCTCGAGTCCGGACGCGGCTGACGCGCCTGCCGGCCAGACGCGGCAGGCCGCGATGGAAGAGGGAGACGTTCTGCCGCCCTGCCGCGAGACCTCGATCGGCGTGCGCGATACGGTTCGTTTGCTTGCCGAGTCAAGCTATTCTGATGCAGATCCGGCCGCGGTGGAATTGCTGAAGTCGCACCCGCTGCAGCAGTGGGATTGGTTGTTCATCGTCCGCGCGGCCGATGAGTTGCTCCCGGACGCACCGGACGTAGAAGCCGTCAGGGACCTATGAGCTTCGCCCCACGGATCGTCCTGCTGGGACTTGACTGGAGCTTTTGGCTCTGGAGTGGGGCGCTGTTCCTCGTCACGTTCGTGGTCACGTTTGCCGTCAGTCTGACGCTGGTCGGCGTGCTGCTGGTCAAGCTGCCGACGACCTACTTCCTGGATCGCCACCAGCGCGATTTGTGGATCGACCAGCACCCGGCCGTACGCTGGTCCGGGATTGTCCTGAAGAACGCATTGGGCATCGCGCTGATCGCCCTGGGGGTCCTGCTCTCGCTGCCCGGCATTCCCGGCCAAGGTCTATTGACCATTCTGTTGGGCGTCATGCTGCTCGATTTCCCCGGCAAACGTCGCCTGGAACGGCGGCTCATCGGAATGCCCCGCGTGCTGGACCGCGTCAACCGCCTGCGGGCGCGGTTCGGCAAGCCGCCGCTGGTCTTGGCGGAAGCCAATTCCAGTGCCGCGCCGGATCGTTCGGCCGACTGAGCAGGTGTCGGTGCTACCGCACTTAGCTGCCGCGGTGCGTGCTGAAATCTTGCAGCAGCTTCCAGCCTTCCGGCAACCGGCGTTCGAGTCGGCCGGCCACATCCGCAGGCAGGAGTTGCGGGGTGAGCGGAACGACGTGGACGTCCTCGATGCCCAGCGTCCGCGTGCGGCCGTACTTGTACTCCTGCGTGAAACCGCCATGCGGAGCGAGCTGCACGCCGGGGTGGTCGCGATTCGGTACGGTGATGTAGAACTCGCCCCGCGTCGGCTGCGGCTTGGCGTCTGCGGCCTCCCTACGCTTCGAGCCGGCGGCGAGCGCCGCATACAGCCGCCGGGCCACGTGCTGGCCTGGATCGATGCAGCTGACGTCCGGCGCCAGCAGACGGCGGTAAACGTACCGGCCGTTCTCCTGATGGTTGTACAGCTGCCGCAGCTTGTCGCGGAAGACTTGCGCCACGTAAGGAAAATGCGTACATCCCAGGACGACCGCCACCAGCGGCTGGGCGCCGGGCTCCCGGCGCAGCTTCTCCAGCAGACTGACCGTCTCGTAGGCCACGTGGTTCTGGACCGAGTTGATCTGCAGGGCGGTAGGCTGCGCCGGAGTTCCTTCCCAAATCATCCCGCCCTGGGAGAAATCGAAGCCGTAGCGGGGCAGCATCGCAGGGACAATCGGAGCCTGCTGGTGGACCAGCGAGGGACCGAGGTAGTCGCGCCGCGGTTGGCCGGCGCCGGCCGGGGACAGCACGAACTCCGGCAGGCCGTCGATCGCGCCGGCCAACCCGACAGAGCCCTGCTGGACCACGCACGGCGGCTTCCGCCCACGCTGCCGGGCCACGGCCGCGATCGCCGCCGGGTACGCGCCGGACGCGACGGTGCCGCAGGTGGCCAGCACGCCGACCGCGCCTTCGCCCGTGAATGCGAGGGCCTCGACCGTGGCCTCCGCGCCGGCCTCGATCACACTGATCACCGGCACGTCAATTCCCGCCTCGCGGATCAGCTGTTCGACCTCCGCTTCGCCGTACGCGGTGGCCGTGTTGCAGGCGATGACGATCGCCTTGACCGGCGTCCGGTCCAGAGCCGGGCTCGTCACCTGCGGTCCTGCGGCGGACGGCGCTCCCAGCAGAAAGAGACTGTCTTTTAGCACTAATTCGACCAGCAACGATCGCTTTCCGGCCGCCGGGTAGTTGCCGTACGGCATGTTGGCCTGATCGGCGAGGAACACGAACTGCTCGTCGGCGAAGTCCGGCCGGCCGTCGCCGCCCGAGCGCGGTGCGCCGGTCTCGTTGTCGAACTGGTCCAATCGCAGAATCTCCTCCAGAACGGCGAGACCGCCGGTCCCGGAGTCGAACACGCCAATCGGCAACGTGCGCGCCGGCCGGGCACGCACCGCCGCTGGATAGGCGTCGCGGACCAACTGCACCGCGTCGCGGCGCGAGGTTTGACTGTCCGCCGGCGCCTCCGCGCTCTGCTGAGCCACGACCGGCGCAGGAGATGCAAGGCCGACGGCCAGCGTCAGCACCACGCTGCCGAAGAAGCAACGTGTCCACTGGATCGCGAGGCGCGGATCTGCCTCGACCGTCAAGCGGACGACCACGCGCTCGCCGATCCGCTTCAGGAGAGACGCATTCCTCGCATTTCCGCCATCTTTCACGTGTTCCATGTGGCCTTCCCTTTCTCTCAACGGTCCGCGGTGACGACACAGCGGATCCCGACACATCCCGCGGCGCGAAATGGCGAGGCAAAACAGCGCAGGTTGCCGCGCAAATCGGCTACCGTCGAGTCCTTGCACTGGCATCCGAGGCGGTACACCCGCAGGAATCCGGTCTTCGGCCCCTGCGGGTCTTTGACCAGTTTCTCCGGTCCCGGCTTCCGATAGTATTCTTCGTCGAAGTAGTCCGCGCACCACTCGCCGATGTTTCCACCCAGATCAAAGACGCCCTGGGGCGTGCGGCCTTCGGGGAAGCTGCCGACCGGTCTGCGGCCCCCGAAGTTGGGGCCGTAATTCGCCCGCGTCTGGCCCGGTTCGTCGTTGCCCCAAGGATATGTCCGGCCCTGAGGCCCGCCGTGCGCGAACTCCCACTCGGCCTCCGTAGGCAACCGCTTGCCGGCCCACGTGGCGTACCCAAGGGCCTGAAAGTAGTTCACGCCCCCCAGCGGATAGTTCGCCAACTCGGGCCTCGGCGGAACAAACTTGCCGTTGGCGTCCAGCTGAATTCCGCCCGCCACGTATTTCTCGTTCCCGTCGTTGAGGAACTTGCAGTAATCCTCAACGGTCACCTCGTACCGGTCCATGTAGAACGAACTGACCAGCACGCGATAGCCCTCGAGTTTCTCCGGCTCCGGTTTGCGATTGCGGCGGACCAGGTATTCCCCGCTTCTGGGAAATTCCCCGCCGGGAATCAGCACCATCCCTTCCAGGATCTCCTCTTTCGTCCGCTCGCGGGACCGTTGAACGGGGATCCGTTCCGGTTCGCGTCCGGACTTCTCGACGAGTCCCACGTGGGCCCCGTTCTCCTGGATTTGTTTCCGGCATTCTTCGCTGCACGCGTACAGCCTGATACCCGCGATGTCCAGGTACAGCCCGTTCCGCGCCGGTTGGCCGTCGACGATGCACCGACGCACGGCGCCGTCGGGCACTGCTTCGCTGGCCGCCAGAGCAGCCCCCCCGATTCCCGCCGCCACGGTCAACAACAGAGCCGCAAGAAGGCGGTTGAGCCGCCGGGGCCCACAAGCTGTATCTGCCGCAGGTCTCCGCACCAAGCCGTCGCCGACGGCGCAGACGGCTTTGCCGTGCTCAAAGTTCATCGCTCGCGTCATGAATCGGCCTCCTTCTCATGTCTCAGACGCCACAGGTAATTGTACCGCAGTGGCCGTCGGCGGAAAAATGGGGGCAGAAAGACCGGGAGCCAAGGAAGTGAACGTGTTTCCCGGAAACAACACACGGGCACTTGAATGGCTTCGACAGATGGGACCGTCGCGCTGTGCCATTTCTGCTGCTGGCCTTCGCTCTCAGCGTCGAGCCGACTGGGTGCAACTTGTACCACCCCAGTGTCGTCGTTATGCTTGAAGGATGAGGCGTGGCAAGGCATCCAGACAAGCCGCTCCTCAAACAGGTCCACAAGAGTACGAAAAACGCGTTCTGGAGGATAAATGCATGTCTCATTCATCGGTGGATACGCTCCTCGACGCGGTTAGCCAGTTGGCGCCCGACGAGCTGGATGACTTCGCGTTCCGTTTTGCCGATTGGCAACACGACGCCGCCGATGATCAGCTGCTTGTCCAAGCGGCTCGGCGCCGTCTGAACGCCGCAGACGACGCCCGCCTGCGGGCGCTGATTGCTCGGAGCGAACAAGGACGCTTGACGGATCTCGAACAGGCCGAATACCGGGAACTGGCGCAGCGCGCAGAGCGCGTGAACGTGCATCGCGTCCAGGCGCTTGTGGAATTAGCGCGCCGACGCGGCCAGTCGCTGCAGGCCGTGATGAAAGAAATCGGTTGGGAAGGCGACGTGCATGGCGCGTAAGGCGATTCCACGTGCTCTACGGCGTCGCGTCCGAGAACGCGCCGGTCGGCGCTGCGAGTACTGTCAGCACGCGGACGAGTTCGCATGCGCTCCGTTCGCGTGTGAGCATGTATATCCACGGTCACTCGGAGCAGGCGATTCCTTCGAGGAACTCGCGTGGTCATGTCCGGCGTGCAACAGCCACAAGTCCGACAAGACCTCCAACCGCGATCCGTTAACGGGCCGCGAGGTCCCGCTGTTCGATCCGCGCACGCAGGAGTGGAATCGGCACTTCCGCTGGAGCGAGGACGGCCTGCTGATCATCGGCCTCACTGCGACCGGCCGCGCTTCCGAGCGTGCGCTGCATCTGAACCGCCGAGAATTGGTCAATCTGCGGTATCTTCTGTCCACCATCGGCGAGCATCCTCCGGACACGTGATGGTGCTTTCTGTCGATCAGTCCCGTGTTAGACGCGCTTGTCTGTGTACGTCGCGGCTTGGCGCATCATTGTCCCAAATTGCGAGAGCCCTAGTCCGAGGAGTGCCAATGATGCGGTCGATACGAAAAGCGTGGTGGGCCTTGGTTGTTGGTCTGGTGTGGATGGCCGGGACGGGGCACGCGCTCGGGGCGGAACCCGTGGGGCAAGCGGTCGACGACGAGGCGTTGCTGGCCAAGGCGCGGCAGATCCATGCTGGCGCCCTGACGCTGGATACGCACGTCGACATCGCCGGGCCCCAATATGCGACGCCGCAACTCGACCCCGGCGTCGACCATCCGCGGCTGAAGTGCGATCTGGTAAAGATGGCCGCCGGCGGTGTCGATGCCGTCTTTCTAGCCGCCTACGTGGGGCAACGAGCCCGCGACGCCGAGGGCTACCGCCGCGCCCATCAAGCGGTGTTGGATCAAATCGCCGCCATTCGACGTTTGGCCACCGCGATGTATCCCGACCGCTGTGAACTGGCGACCACGCCGGACGAGGTGCAGCGGATCACCGCGACAGGCAAGCGGGCAATCATGATCGGCATCGAAAACGGCTATGCGCTGGGCACCGACCTGGCAAACGTCGCCCGCTTTCGTGACCTTGGCGTCCGCTACGTCACGCTCTGCCATAACGGGCACAACCAGATTTGCGATTCCTGCAATCCCGCAGCGAAGCTGGGCGACCAGCAGGCCGAACATCACGGGCTCAGCCCGTTCGGCCGGCAGGTCGTCGCGGAAATGAACCGCCTGGGCATCATGATCGACCTCTCGCATGCGGCGGCAAGCACCTTCCGCGATGTCGTGGCGGTCTCGAAAGCGCCGGTGATCGCTTCGCATTCCGGCTGCTCGGCAGTGAACCCCCATCCTCGCAACTTGACTGATGAGCAGTTGCAGATGCTGAGCGCCAACGGCGGCGTGATCCAGATCGTGGCCGTCGGCGGATTTCTCAAGACGCCGTCGTCGGAGCGGAAGAAGGCGATCGGCGATCTGGCCCAGCGAGTCGGCGTCACCGAACGCGATTTCGCGGCCGCCACCAAGCAACAGCAGGAGCGTTTCCGGGAGGGGATGGCCGACCTGGACCGGCGCTATCCGCCAGCCAGTCTCCAGGACTTTGCCGACCACGTCGACCACGCCGTTCAGGTCGCCGGCCTGGACCATGTCGGGATCGGCAGCGATTTTGACGGCGGCGGCGGCGTTCCCGGTTTCCAGAGCCACGCCGACGCGCTGAACGTGACCGTCGAGTTGCTCCGCCGCGGTTACACGGCGGAGCAGATCACGAAGATCTGGGGCGGCAACCTGATGCGCGTATGGCGCCAGGTGCAGGCGGTCGGGCAGGCTGTGCAATGACAACGCCGCGCGAATTGGCGCGGCGATGAATTGGGGAGCAGCCAAAGCGGCTATCCGACCGTCTCCTTGAGCAGCGTGACGGCTGCGGCGGTCATGTCCCGCGCGGCGGTCGGCTGGTACGGGGGCACGTCGAGGATCTTCGGCACGACGATGGCCGAATACTCGCCGGAGCGGTAGGCCGTGGGATCGGGCAGGTAGCCGATCGAGCCGTCGGCGCAGCCCACCACGAGCGTGTCCCGTAGCGGCGAGTCGCGGCGGATCGCCAGCCCGTAGTAGCTGTACAACTCACCCGGATGGAACAGCATGCCCACCGGCCCGAGTTGGATCGCGCTGAGCGTGATCGGCAAGTGTTTGACGTTGCGGGCGCGGCGCTCGTTGCCCTGGAACCAATCGGCGGCAAAGCCGGCATCGACCCACGGACCCGATCGGCACTTGTCCGGGTCGCGGCGGTACTCGTCGATCCATTGTTCGAACCGTTCCATGTCGAACGGCACGTTGCAGGGGGTGCTGCGCGTGCGCAAGCAGTCGACGGCCAGCTCTCTGGCGTCGGCAATCGCCTGTTTTAAGGCGGGAGTGATGGCCGCCACGGTTTGGCGGATCTCGCCGCGCCAGTCGCTGCCGTCGCCGGGGTTCACGTCGCCGAGGTGGCCCTGGAGGAACGACGGACGCAGACCCGACTCGGTGCGGATCTCCCGCGCCACCTCGCCCGGCCAATCCGGCCCGGCCTGCTCGTCGGCATAGCACACGGCGTGGGCCGAGAAGTGGTACCACACCAAGTCCGGCTTCTTGCCCGCCCGACGGAAGACGAGGGCGTGGAGCATCGTGTCGAGCCAGCGCTGGTCGTCGGTCGACTGGGGGCCGAATTCGGCGTCGGTGCGGGCCACGCCCGCCTTCACGGTGCGGTTGTGACTGCCCCCCGCCGCCCGGCACTTGCCGAGCGACACTTCGGCCGGGGCCAGATCGGCCTGGGCTGCGGCGATCGCCTCCACCGTGCGCTGCTCGACGGTGGCCATGAACTCTGGGGACATTCCGCCCCATTGCCGGAGTCTCACAAAGGTCGGCATGCTGTGGTCGTGCGTGGCGACCACGCGGATGTTCTCGGCCGGAATCCCCGTCCGCTGGGCGGCCGCCCACTGGATGCGGCCGGCCATCGCCTGATCCAGCCCCAGGATGTCGAGCGAACAGACGGCCACCCGTGTCGGGCCGCAGGTCAGCACCAGGGCCCGCGCCTCGGACGGCTGCCGAATCCCCTTCACCCGCCGCTCTTGTCCCGGCGGCTTGTGAAAGCCGGCCAGTTCGATGCCCAAGGGCGGCGTGATATCGGCCACGCCCTCACCGGCACTCAAGCCGCCCGCGGCCGCCGCCCTGGCCCGCGTCGCCCCCAACACCACCGCTCCGCCCACCATCGCCGAAAGGAATTGCCGTCGCTGCATTTGCTTGTCTCCCTCTTTCTGTTTCCTGAAACCGGCAGCAATCTTACATCATCGTGCTGCAACCAGGCAAGCACTTGAGCGACCGCTGGAATCCGCTGACGATTGATTTCTCAGGTGGGTTTCTTAAGATGCTACATGGCACTCGAACGAACGGTTTCGGCCTGAGTGCCAACCACTTTCCAAGGGAGGACTCCGATCATGTCGCGTGCAGCGTTATTGGCCGTCGTCATTTGCTCCTTCTGCACCGTCGGTCTGGCCGCCGCCGGTCCAGCGCCCGTACCACTGGATGTGGCGGTCAAGACCGGACTGGTGGACGTCGAGGTCAAGGGCCGAGGGGTCTGCAGCGGCGATGCCGTTCGGGTCGAAGTCCGCTGCAAGGCAGGCCGCCCGGTTCACGTCGTCGTCGAGTCGGGCACCGTGGTGGAGAGCACGTCCGGCAAGGTGCAGAGCATGGTCTGCCACGGCGTGAAGTACCAGAAGGCGGGCGACAAGTACCGTCGGGTCGACGTGATGGTGCTGGATGACGGTGCCCCGCAGACCTTTCTGCTGGAGGCTTTCTGCCGCGACTTCAACAAGCCGACGCCCGGCGCTGACAGCTCGTTTCGGCTCAGCGCGGCGGATCGCGCGGACACCCGTGTGATCGTCAAGGGAAAGGAGGCCGGGGCGAGCCTCAAGGCGATTCAGGTCGCGGTTTGGCTGCAAAGGGGCGTCAGCGAGGATGAAGTCCGCCGCAGATTCCGGGCAACGGAGGCCGAAGTCAAGACAGCGCGCGTGCTGGTCGAGGCGGCGACCGCCGCAGAACGAGGAGACGCGGATGCCGAAGGAAAGGCCGAGCAATTGGTCCGAGTGCTGGTGAACGATCTGTTCCAGGAGCTGCGCAAGCGTCGTCAGGAACTCCCTTACGTTCGCGGAGACACCGTGGAAGTCACGGCGGAGAGTGCACCAATTCGAGCGGGCCAGCGCACGATCGGGACTGCTGAGAAGGGCAATAGGTTCCAGGTGCTGGCCGTCGGCCAGGACGGTGTCCGCGTGGAATCTGCAGCGGGCGAAGGCAAACCGCCTCGGCGAGGCTGGCTCGCGCTCGAACATGTCAAGCTGGCGGAAGACGCCGCGCGCGGCGAGGGACGCCCGCTGCTCCGCAAGCTTGGCGAGTTGGTCAGCGAGGCGGAACTGGAGGTCATCACCGCCGCCGAACGAGGGCAGTGAGCACCAGGCGCAAAACGGACTGGCCGTCCCACGGAATCAGGAAGTAGGCCGCACCTGGTCACGGGCCGTTGAGAAACTCGAGGAGCCGGAGCGCGAGGAAGCGGTTGCCCGCGTTGGTCAGGTGTACGCCGTCGTTGGGGTCGAATAGGTCGCGTTTGTCCGGGTGCGTGCGGGTCGGTTCGTACACGTCCAGGTACGCGGCCCCGGCCTGGGCGGCGATCCGCTTCGTCAACGCGTTGTAGCGTTCGAGTTCCTCCGGTTTGCCGAACAGCGAGTGCGGCCGGTTGGCGGCCGTGGCCTTGTCGGCATTGGCCTGACAGATCTCGAACACCGATGAACTGGCGGACAGCAGGATGATTTTGGCTTTGGTCTCAGCGCGGATCCTGTCGAGCACGGTGCGATAGTCGACCTCGAACTTGTCCGGCAGCACGGCCTGCGCGGTGTAGTTCGAGGTGCTGCTGACCTTGCTGTCGTTGTGACCGAGAAAGATGAACACGTGCGTCGGGGACGGCTCGAACAGGCCGTCGTACATGGACAGGCGGTAAGCGGCGGGCTCGCGGTTCAGACGCTCCAGTACGCGGGAAATGTAGTCGCCGCCCACGCCGGCGTTGCGGAACGTGACTTGGTTGCCGAAACGCCGTTGCAGCCAGAAGGCGAGCTTGTCCACATAGTTGTAGCCGCGTTGGAAGTCGGTCAGGCTGTCGCCGAGAAACAGCAGATGTGCCGGCAGCGGCTCGATCTGCACCTTGGAGGCCGCCCGCTCAAAGGCGGCGATTTCCTCTTTCTCCGCGATATCCACATACGCTTCGGCGACCGCCCCGGACTCGACGTGCAGGGCGATCAAACGATGGATACCGGTGGGCGCGGTGGCGGGCAGCGGCCACTGGTAGGGTGTGGTTCCGGCCGCATCGAGCGCCGCATCCTGGCACGTGATCGCCGCGTCGGGGCCGCAGAGGAAAAACTTCAGGCTGCCCTGGCTCAGCCGCCGGCCGTGGTCCTCGGCGGAGATCTCCAGGCGTGCCTCGTCTCCCGCCGCGGCCATGGCGAATGGCGGCGTGATCCGCAACGCGACGCCGGCCGGTTCGACCCGGACCAGGGCCGCGTCGTCCAGCAGCGCTCGGCCGCCTTCGCCGCGCACTTCAATTGCGGCGCCGAAACTCTGCACCGCCGGGTCCAGCACTTGCAGTTCGTAGCTCAACTCCTGCCAGGTGTCGGTGAGCGGCGTCGGTTTTTCCTGCCAGGCGTAAGCGTAGTGGACCTGGCCCGGTTGCGGCGGCCGGTATTGAATCAGGCCCAGCAGGCACTCGCCCTGGCCCTTGGCCCACACCGAGAACCGGAAACGCCGCGCCGTGATCGCGGGCGGCCGCACGGGCTGGAACATGCGGCCCCAGGCTTTGCCGTTCTTCGTCACAGCGGTCAGTTGGACACAGCGCTTGCCGGCGTGAGGAGTGCCCGCGCCTGCCGCCGTCTCCAGCAATCCCTGCCACGAACCGGCCACCTGCCAGTCGGCGACTTGGCCGGCGTCCCCCTGCTCGAATCCGGGATTCCGCAGAACGTTCCTGGCCTCCTCGCCAGGAGCCAACGAGGCATCCAGGGCTAGCAACGCCAAAACCCAGCTGTAACGAAGCGCGCGTTTCAGGGTGTGGAACATCTTCCTGTCCTCCATTTTCCTGTCGTCAGTTTTCCCTTCTCCTCCTGCGTCTGCCTCTGTTCGCGGCAGCTGGTCTCGAAACACCAGCGAACAGAAGATTGCCGCGTTTCAAGGTAGCAAGCATAGGCCTACAAGGGTAGAATGGGCGAGGAGGCAGGCGGGATGAACATTCAACTCACAGCGCAGCAGTTGCAGGTCCTGGACGCAGACGAAGGCAGACTGCCTCGCGTCGTCGATCCGCGTAAGAACGTGTCCTATGTCCTGGTGAGTGAATCCGAATACGAAACAGTTCGCGAGATCCTGGAAGACGAGCACCGGCAACGGAGCATCCGCGCGGTGGCGCTGCGGAACGCCATCGGCCGCCTGGGTGAAGAGCCATGATTCGGCCTGGTGAAATCTACGTGGCCGACTTTGCGGAGGCCGGTCCCCACCCGGTGATCGTGTTGTCACGGGAGGAGCTGAATCGCGGCCGCTACGCCTTGGTGGTGGTCTGCACTTCAGCTCGATTCGCTGTCCGCAGCCAGCTTTCCAATTGCGTGCCGTTCCGCGCCGGCGAATTCGGGTTCACAACCGATTGTGTAGCTCAATGCGAGAACCTGCTGTCCATCGACTTAGCCCAGATCGACTTGTCATCGGGTCCCCGCGGGACACTCGACGAAACGGCGTTTCGAGATGTCATCAAGGCAATTGGCTACGTCATGGACTCAGACTGCGAGCCCGTTTGACTCAGTCCGGCCCCTTCGCGGCGGTGATGTCCTGACGCGTCGTCGGCCCATCACAGCGGTAGCCAAACGCCTCGGATTCGCTCTGACGTCTTGACGAATGACGGCTTACGCCGATAATGCGGGGCATCGAGGTACCCGAGATAGCCGGGCACTCCGTCGGCCGACCGCGGCGACAAGCCCGGTGAATGCCGGTTTCTGGATAGTCAGTGGTTAGGCACAGAAACGTACGCCGATGAGAATCTTCGTCAGCTCTACGATTTACGATCTTCTCGACGTTCGATGTGAACTCGAGGAACTGCTGCGGGAGCTAGCGTAAGGACCGGCGGGCACGGTTCTGGATGCTCTCGAATCACAGTACCCTCTTCGTTTGGCCAGCCCCTTCGCTCGGCGGCAAGACAGTCGTCCCTCCGTTGATCTCGCTCAGCAAACCAAACGACTGCGATATCGCCTCATCTGCTTGCAGGCATTGACTTCAAATGCGGACGTGGCGGCACAGACTACGACGCGCCCACGCAGAGCGCAATGGCCTCCGCGATTTCGTCAAGTTGCGACTCGGTCACCTCGCCCAACCTGCGTACGAAACGGCTCTCGGAAATCGACTTGGTCTGGAAGGCATCGGCGCCGGAGTCCTTGCTCAAGCCGTTCCGTGGCG
Source organism: uncultured Pirellulaceae bacterium (assembly GCA_964443915.1). Lineage (GTDB taxonomy): Bacteria > Planctomycetota > Planctomycetia > Pirellulales > Pirellulaceae > Anammoximicrobium. The sequence continues at coordinate 15,503 of CAYUFW010000076.1, read as the reverse complement.
AGGCGGGAAGCTCGACGAACCACGGATAGCTTGCATATGACGGCTTCCAGTCCGTGACCGGCACGACCAAGCGTAACGGCAACCGTCCGACGGCGTCCACGCTGATCACGACAGCCGGCCGCAGTTTGCGAATCTCGGCGCCGACCGCGGGATCGAAATCCACCATCCAGATCTCACCGCGTTTCGGTGCTCGCACTGTCGACATGGAGGTCGTCCTTACCTAGGGCCTCGAAGGCGGTCAATTCCCGGTTGGTGCGGTACTCGTCTTCGGCCTGCTGGGCGGCGGCCCGAAGCACGGATTCGCGTTCGTGCGCAGGCAATCGCCGCAGTTCGGCCGCCGTCCAGCGTTTGGCCGCCGTCATCGTTGTCGTCGTGGTCACGTTATTCTCCTTGGGCTGCGATCTTCACGAAGGGAACGAAGTGATAGCGTGATCAGGACACTGGCAATCTGACCTGCGGACGGAGAGAACTCCGGTGTCGCCACTTCTGAAGCGATCTGCTCCAGTTCCTCCCATTGACGCTCGCCCAGAGGTATTTTGACCCTCCGTGAGGTATCAGCAAGTGACGGGCGACCGCCCGTGGATCGCAGACGCTCCAGGAGTTCTTGCCGGACAAGTACCAGTGCCAGGGGGCTTCCGAACGCGCGGCGGACGAGTTCTGAATCCTCTGCCCCCAAGGTGGTTTTCACTTGGGAGGGCTCAAGCCGTGGAAGAACCTTGCTCGTATCCTGAATCGCTGCGTGGTTCTGATTGGTCGAACGCTTAGCGATCATGTTGGGATCACTCCAGGTCGAATTGTCTGATGCGGTAGAAGCGGCCATCGAACTCGAACGCGATCTCGCCTTGGTTCGTTTCGCGCACCATCCGATGAGCCCACGCCTTCCGCGTTGCTTCCAGAATCCGGCATCGTAGGTCCTCTCCGCACCACTCTACGGCTTTTGGGGCCAAAAGTCAATGCTAACTAAACCGAACAGGGAGACCTTCGGTCGGCGGTTTCGGCGGGGTCAGAGCCCCGCGCCGAGCCGTTCTGCTATTGGTTCTTAGGGGATCGCAACCTGGGCGGCGAATTGGAGCGTCACTGGGCCCAGCAGGCCGGACTCGACCAGGGGCGAGTCCTTCTGCCAGAGCCGCCAGGACGTGAAGGTGTACCGGCCGGTGGGGCTGGGCTTGCCTTCCTGGACCCACTTGGCCCAAGCCTTGAGAGTGCCGTTGGGGTTCCGCTCGCTGTCTTCGGGCAGTTGCTCGTCGCCGATCATGCGGTTGATCCACAGGTTGACGACCTTCACTTCCAGCGAGTTCTCGCCGGGCTGGATCGCGTCGGTCACGTCCACGCGGAACGGCGGTTTCCACAGAATGCCTAGGTCCTTGCCGTTCACCTTCAGCTCGGCCATGACGGCGACTTGGCCGAGATCGAGGGAGATTTGGGAGTTTGGATTTTCGATTTCGGATGCGAACGTGGTGTGGTAGGTTGCTGTGCCGCTGTAGTAGCGGATCGCCGGGTCGGCGTGCTGACTCCAATCTTGCAGTCTGTCGAAAGTCACCGGCTTGGCAGGGCCGCCCCACCGGGGATCGAAGCGGACTTCCCACGGGCCACGAAGCTGCACCGGCGGCGGGACGGCGTCGACTTTCACACGCCGCGATGGGCCCGAGCCGATCACCAGTTCGTACTCGCCTGGCTCGCGTGCGACCAGCCCCAGCCGGCCGCCCGCGTCGCGGGACACTTGCACGATTGCGCCGGGCGGCAGGGGACCGATCGCCAGGTCCACGGTGTCCGGGTCGGTGCCGGTGAGATGCAGCGGCTGAGCGTCGATGACGCAGTCCAGTTCGAGCGTCTTGACGATGCCGAACGCGGGATCGTCGCCTTCGGCCATCCGGGCGACCTGGAAGCTGCTCTCGCCGGCGTCGATCAGCCGCTGGGCCTTGTCGCGAACGTCGCGGGTCCGCTGGGGATCGTCGAGCACGCCGTAGCGGGCCTTCTCGACACGGGCATTCACTCCGTTCGGATTCAGGTGAATCATTTCGCCGTCACGGGCCGTGACTCGTAGCGATCGGTTGTCGACCGTGTACTCGACGACCAGCGTCTTGACGACCTTGAAGGCCGGATCGTCGCCCTCGGCCATCGCGCTAACGGGAAAGCGAAGGTCTTCCTGGATCCGCTGCTGGACTTTTTTGGTGACGTCACGGGTCCGCTGCGGGTCGTCCAGCACGCCGTAGCGGGCTCGGCCGACGACGATATTCGGCGGCGGTTCCATCGCCGCCGAGAGCAGCAGTTTGCCGTCATGCCGCACCGCGGCGAGCGCATCGCCGGGGCCGCCCGGCTGGCGAAAGACGACGAACACCGAGCCGTGGGGACCGAGCGTGAGCGAGACCCGAGTGATGCCCGCCTGCGAAGCCCAGACCCCGGCGGGCTCGATCCGTTCGCTCTCCGGCCACCACAGTTCCGGCACCTTCCCGCCCACGCGGAAACCGCACGTGGCGGTCGCCTCGTAGGGTTTGCCATTGGCCACGAAATAGATGTCCGCAGCGCTCGTGGTGCGGTGCAGGAACCGCCACGGCAGCGGGCAGGTGAAGTCGGGCTGGACGCCGCTTTTCTGTAACTGCTTCTCCGGAGACACGCCCCACGCGATCCGCCCGCGGCCGACAGCCCGCTCCTTGACGCGTTGTCCATCGCAGTCGCCCCACAGCTCGGCGGCCAACTGCCGCACTTGCTCATCGCACTGCGGATAGCCGCTCAAGCTTGGCGATTTCTGCGGCCGGGGGCCCAGCACGGTGGCGCCGGCTTCGACCAGTTCCTTCAGTTTGCACAGTAGTTCCGGCGTCATCGTCCGCGATTCGGGCAGCACCAGCAGGCGGTAGCTCATCCCGTCGGGCAGCACGATCCGCCCGGCGCGGACCGACATCCGCGTGAGCACGGCGTGGTCGGTGCACTCATCCCAGTCATAGCCGGCTCGCAGATGGCGGCCAAAGCCGGCCGGCGAGTTTTGGGGCTGGAGGTAGCAGATGTCGCCGACGAACAGGCCCTGCCGCAGGAGGTACTGGCAGCGGGCCAGATACTCGTGCCACGCCCGCGACTGGTCCCACCACGTTTGCGTCCGCTCGTAGTGCTGGCCCCACGGTCCCATGGTCATGCCGGGCTTGTAGTTGAGCCAGGGCTGCATGGCGTAGCGGTGGAAGACGAAGCGGTTGATGCCTTCGCAGAACGCCTGGTCGCCCAGCGCTTTGAGCAGGGCGGGATGCTCCCGCCAGCGTTCCTGGTCGCCCGACGTGAACGCCTCCGCGCCGATGATCCGCTTGCCGTAGACGTGTCCCGCGGAAGCCATCCCACGGCAGGTGTCGAGCGCACCGCCGCCGGGCGTCCAGAACTCGCCCATCGGCTCGTCCGCTTGGCCGCCGTAGGGAATGCAGTCGCAGGGGCCGCCGTAAGCCTCGACAGTAAACCGCATGCCGCCGGCGTTGGCCAGAGAGCGAAAACGGCCGGCGTAGTTCTCGATGACCAGTTCCGAAACCGTCCGCCGCACGTCCCACAGGAACCGCTCCGAGCGTTCCAGACTGCCGACCACACGTCCCGTGAACACCGGCAGGAACGGCATTAGGTCGTACCCGCGGCGGGCGCGAAACTCGTCACGCATCTTCGCTGTCCAATTCTGCGAACCGTTCTCCCAGCTGTCGATGTGCGTTGCGACCAGCCCGTCAGCGGACTGGCGGCTTGCGGTATCCGTGTCGGCGGCCAGCTTCGCCATCATCCCTGCGAAGGCCGCCTCGATCCCTGCCTTGCTGAGCTTATCGCACTCTAGTCCCCGCCCGGACGCCGGTGCGGGGGCGTTCTGCGCCCCGGTACTCGTGTGGCCGATGCGGAGCACCGTCCACTTGCCCGGCGGCACGTCCCAGGCCAGCCGCCCGTCGGCCTGCATACCGGCGGTGAGGTCGCGGATGGCGTTGTCGGCAATGACGTCTTGCGGCGTCAGGTCGCCTGTGGCGGGCTTGTGACCGCCGCGCCGCTGGAAAGCCGCCTTGGACTCGATGCTCGGGATGCGGTAGTCGCCCACCGCAGGGAACGCCTGCACGGCAATGTCGCGATAGAAGCCGGCGGTCGCCTTGGCCTGGGGCAACACGCCGTCAAAACGCTGTGGGCCGGTGATTTCGGTCTCCGTCCAGGTCACCTCCTGCATCGATTGTTCGGGTTTGATCCACGGGCCGCCGCTGCCGTTCCAGCCGGCGTCGTCATTCATGTTCACTTCGAGTCCCAATCGCCGAGCCTCGGCGTCGGCGTGTTTGAACAACTCCCGCCAGCGGTCGCTCATGAAGTCGACCGGTCCCACGGGAGCCCCCTGATCGACTTCCATGATCAGCACGCCGCCAATGCCCACCCGCTTCATCGCCTCCAGATCGGCGGTAATGCCCTCCCTGGTGACGTTCCCGTTGAGCCAGAACCAGTAGACCCACGGCCGGGCCGCGTCGGGTGGCCGTACGAAGCCTTGTTCGAGAGAGACGGTGACGTCCGGCGACGGGGCCTCCGCGGCGATTCCCGCCGTCGTCGCGAGGATCGCCACAACCGCCAGCCAGATTCCGAGTCGATTGGAATCGCTCATGCTCATGCTCCGATTCTTACAGCTATTGGATCGTTGGCCATCCTTTCAGGTCAACAATTCGATCGCGCGCCCAGCCGAGCGCGCCGACCGGAGACAGGCATCCAGGACCTGTTGCGTCTTGAGGGCGAACTCGCCCCAGTGCGGATCGGGCTTGCCCGACAGCGCCAACTCGGCGAAGCGCCGGAACATGTTGGCCTCCTGCGAGTTTTCGTGGCTGTTGCTGTACTCCGGCACCGCGACCCGGCGCGTGTGCTCTTCCATGTTGAAGTCGCAACCGTGGACGTGGAAGACGGGTTTCGACACGTCGAAGGCGACTTCGCTGCCGAAGTGCGGGAGCACGAAGTCGGGGATGTACAGCGATCCCTCGCTTCCGCTGACGTGAGCCCACTGCTCGTTCGCGGTCCGGAAGGAACAGTACAAACTGGCGGACACTCCATCCGCAAACAACAATTCGGAGGAGAAGTCGGAGGGGACCGGCGCCGGGCTGTCGCTGCGGTGATGCTCGGTCAGGACGCGGCCGCACACCTGCGCGGGCAACTGCCAGTTCATGACCCAGAGCGTGAAGCCGATGTTGTACCAGCCGAGATCGCCGAGGCAGCCGAGCGGCTCCAGATCGCTGTGCGTGCGGATGTCATGCTGGAAGAAATCGTCCGAACCGGGAAAGGCAAAGTGCGAGACGATCCGCTGGACCTGTCCCACGCTGTGGCCGTCGTCCAGAACCTCGCGGATGCGGTCCAGCCGTCGGCTGTGCAGGAACATCACGCCGTCCATGAACTGCACTCCGTTGCGCCGGCAAGCGGCGAGGATCTCCCGCACGTCGTCCGCCGTCGCCCCGGCCGGCTTCTCCACCAGCACGTGCTTGCCCGCCTCCGCGGCCCGAATCGCCCACGGCTTGCGAACGACCGTCGGCAAGGGAAGGTACACGGCGTCGACGCTGTCCAACGACAACAGTTCCTCGTAGCTGCCGCAGGCCTGCGGCGAAGGACTAAAGGGAACATGGCTCTGGCACTGCGTCACGAATCTGCGGCACTTTTCCAGGTCCCGGCTGGCCACGGCCGTCAACGTACCGTTGGACGCGTTACGGATGGCCTGCCAGTTCTTGCGGGCAATATCGGCTGCGCCCAGGATGCCCCAGCGGAGAGTCGATTCGCTCATTCCAGGTCACTCCAGCCTATCTGCATGTGGTCCCGTTGCACATCGCGTTGTCGTTTAACCGCGACCCAACGGGGAGCGCGGGCAGTGCGGCTGGAGCATCCCGGCTCCTCGCCGCGCGCTCCCCGTTGGGTCGCGGTTAAGCGGTCCAGTGCCCACGGCTCCTCAACGGCCCGCACGCAGCTCTTCGACGCTCTCGATCACGGCATCGCCAAGGTACTTCACCTGCTCCGGCGTGAGCCCGTAGATCGGCACGTGCGTAAAGCGATTGGCGAACACGTCCTCGCACACCGGGCAACTCGCCTCGATCGCGGCCGTGTCGTAGCCCAGTTGCCGCATGATCTGGAACTTGTACAGCGGGGCGAAATGCGGGATCTGCGTCACGCCGCGCTCGGTTAACTTGCGTTTCAGGTCCTGCACGTTGGCGCCGACGATGTCGGGATCGACCTGCAACTGGAACAGGTGATGCGTGCCTCGCGTCCGGCCGTGATCCATCGGGGTCCCCTGCACACCCCGCACCGCAGCCAGCCGCCGGTTGAGCACCTCAGCCGTGTGCCGCCGAGCGGCGATGATCCGGTCGTTCCGCCGCATCTGGCTCATCAGGCCCACCGCCTGGATCTCGGTCGCCGAATGGTTGCCGGCGACGAACAGCCCGCGCATCCCCTGGATCGCGGTCACGTCGTACAGCCAGTTCGGGATCTGAAGCGACAAGTCCAAGCCCACGAAGCGGGCCTTGCGGAACTGCTGCCCGTACTTGGTGTTGCTGACCAGCAGTCCGCCCTCGCCCAAGGCCGTGATGTTTTTGACTTCGTGAAAGCTGTACGCGCCGAAATGGCCGATGGTCCCGGCACGCCGCCCGCGGTACTCCGCACCGAAGGCGTGTGCCGCGTCCTCCAGCACCACCAGGTCGTGCTGTCGTGCCAAGCGCATCAGCGGCGCCATTTCGGCCGGCCACCCGCCGATGTGGACTGGCACGATCATCCGCGTCCGCGGCGTAATCTTGCGGGCTACGTCCGCCGGGTCCATGTTGATGGTCCGTCGGTCCACATCGGCCAGCACGACTTTGGCACCCAGGGCCAAGGGATAGACGATGGTCGCGATAAATGTGATGGCCGGCACGATCACCTCGTCGCCAAGCCGCAGGCCGGCCATTTTGTAGGCGATTTCGAAGCCTGCCGTCGCGTTGGTCAGCAGCAAGGCGTGCTTGACGCCCAGATAGCTTCGCGCCTCCTCCACGCGGCACAAATCCTCGACCGCCTCACGTACACGGGCCAACTGCCGGCGATACTCCGCCCTATCGCCGCTGGCTGGCGGCACCAAGAACTCGATGGTGCGCAGGATGTCCTCCGCGCGCATCGGTTCGCCCACCGCCGGCCAGCCCACGCGGGCCGCAGCGGTCTCGTAACGGAAGTCGCCGACTTTTTTCTCGTCTTTTCGATTCATCGCCGGCCGCCTCTCAGGTTTGGTCGTGTCGCCGTCAATACGCCGTGAATCGAGTTGTCGCCCTCGACGATAGTGCCGAAACGCGTTCGGTGCAAGAGGCGTACGCCTGTCGGACGCTGTTTGCATCGGTTCGGAGACGTCTGAATGCCCCCGGCTTGTCCCTCGTCGTTATGCACATTTTTTTGTCGCCGCGCGGCGGTCGGAGCAGGCCCGAACGCACACCATGCACGGGCCAAATTTGCCATCCGTTGCACAAACGCGGGTAATCCACTCCGCCTTCTTCTTTCCCGCTTCCGGGATGGCCTCCAGGAAGCCGGGAGACCTACGGACCGCGTGTGGCGGCTCCTGCCGTGACATCGCGGGCGGCGGCTTACGAGACGTTGCCGCAGGCGTCTGGCGTGGCGTCCCACGGTTCTGCCGGGCGCGGTTGAGGATGGGCCGCGTTGTTCTCACGGCGACTCGACGGGTTCCGTTCGGGTGTAGGCGCCCAGGACCTCCAGGCGTTTTGTCTTCCGCCGCAGGGCCTCCAACGCGCGTTTGACCTTCGTATCTTCGTAGTGTCCCTCTAACTCGACGAAGAACAGGTACTCGTTCCCGGAACTCGGCATGGGAAAGGACTCGATCCAGGTCAGGTTGAGCCGGTTGCGTTTGAAGATCGCGGTGGCATCGGCCAGCGAGCCGGGCACGTGCGCGATCTCGAACATCAGCGCCGTCTTGTCCCGTCCGGTCCGTCGACCGTCGTGGTCGCTGATGACGGCAAACCGCGTGATGTTGTTTTTGTTGTCCTCGATCTTCTCGGCGATGGCATTCAAGCCGTAGTTCGTCGCCGCCTGCAGGCTGGCGATCGCCGCCGCCCCCGGCTTTTCGGCGGCCAATTGCGCGGCGGCGGCCGTGCTGGTCATTTCCACCGTCCGGGCCAGCGGCAGGTGCTTGGCCAGCCAATCGCGGCACTGCGACAGGGCCTGGGGCTTGCTGTACACCTCCTTGACTTCGCTCCGTTCGCAGCGGCCGAGCAAGTAGTGATGAATTCGCAGCTGGACCTCGCCGCAGATTCGAGCGGGCAAGCGGGTGAACATGCCCAGCGTATCGACGATGCGGCCGTCGGTCGAATTTTCGATGGGGACGACGCCGTAGTCCACGTGCTTGCGGCTCAGTTCCTCGAACACGGCGGCGATGGTGGCCACCGGGACAAGTTCGCCGCCGCTGCCAAATCGTTCGAGGGCGGCCAGATGGCTGTAGCTGTACGTCGGTCCCAGGTAGGCGACGCGGAGCGGTTTAATCAGCGAGCGTACCCCGCTGACCAGTTCCCGCAGAATGGCACGCACCGTTCGCTCGGGCAACGGGCCCCGGTGCGACTGCAGGGCCTGCTGCACCAACCGCGGCTCGCTTTCCAGGTCGTACCGCGGCCCGCCCTGTTCGTGCCGCAGCCGATCCAGTTTGTTGCTCCATTGAGCGTATTCGTGGAGCTGTTTGACCAGATCTCGACCCAACTTATCAACCTTGCGTCGCAGCAGGTTGGCGGTCGCCTGCGAATCCGCTTTCTTTTCGGATGTGCGTTTCTGCATCTTCGCGCGTTCCCCATTGGATCGGAGTTTAAGAAGCTTCCTGAGCACCTCGCAGTCTTCGCGGTTTGGGCAAGATAATAACCATCGTCCGCAGCTTCGGAAAGCTGCCCGAAAGTGCCAAAATGGCAGATGCTTCCGGAATGTTGACACTGGGCACGGTGCTCTGCATTTTCGGAAATCTCGCAAATCACAACACAGCAACGACTTGCGCTATATCAAGAGCCGGATGGCACGTTCTTTGCTTCCCCAAGGAGTTTCAGGGCTCGGTAATTCAGAGAGCCGTCCGGAAAGAGACAAGCAACCGTGGCGCAGGCAGAGCGGCCCGATCAACGGTCAGATCGTCGATACGGGGAGAAAGGAGCAAGTTCAATGGCTCAGGGCGAAAAGATCATTGGGATCGACCTTGGCACCACCAATTCCGTGGTGGCGATCATGGAAGGCTCGGAAGTCAAAGTGATTCCGAATGCGGAAGGCAATCGGTTGACGCCCAGCGTGGTGGCGTTCACGGATCGCGGTGAAACGCTGGTCGGCGAGCCGGCGCGTCGCCAGGCGGTGACCAATTCCCACCGCACCGTGTACTCGATCAAGCGGTTCATGGGCCGCCGGCACAACGAAGTGGAGGCCGAGGAGAAGATCGTTCCGTACAAGGTGGTCGGCGGCTCGAATGACTACGTCCAGGTGGAGATCGATGGCAAGCACCACACGCCGCAGGAGATTTCCGCCAAGACGCTACGCAAGCTGAAGGAGGCCGCCGAATCCTATTTGGGGCACAAGGTGAACAAGGCGGTCATCACGGTGCCGGCGTACTTCAACGATGCACAGCGGCAGGCGACCAAGGACGCCGGGCAGATCGCAGGGCTGGAAGTCGCCCGGATCATCAACGAGCCGACGGCGGCCGCCATGGCCTACGGCCTGGACAAGAAGGGCAGTGAGAAGATCGTCGTGTTCGATCTCGGCGGCGGCACGTTCGACGTTTCCGTGCTCCGCGTCGACGAGGAAGAAGGCCACAAGGTGTTCGAGGTGGTCAGCACCAGCGGCGATACCCACCTGGGAGGCGACGACTTCGATCAACGTCTGATCAACTACGTGGCGGACGTGTTCAAACGCGAAAACGGCATCGATCTGCGGAAGGACGTCATGGCTCTGCAGCGGCTGCTGGAAGCCTGTGAGAAGGCGAAGAAGGAACTCAGCAGCGTGCCGCAGACGGACATCAATCTGCCCTTTATCACCGCGGACGCATCGGGACCCAAGCACCTGCAGATCACGATTACGAGGTCCAAGTTCGAGGAACTCATCGACGACCTGATCGAACGCTGCCGCGGCCCGGTCAACCGGGCCATGAAGGACGCCAAGTTCACGCCTCGCGACATCGACGAAGTCGTGTTGGTCGGCGGCTCGACGCGCGTGCCCAAAGTGCAGGCGATGGTTCGCGAGTTCTTCGGCAAGGAACCGCACAAAGGCGTCAATCCGGACGAGGTCGTGGCGGTGGGCGCAGCGATTCAAGGCAGCGTGCTGGCCGGCGACCGCCGGGACGTGCTGTTGCTGGACGTCACGCCCCTGACGCTGGGCATCGAGACCGAGGGCGGCATCATGACGCCGCTGGTGGAACGCAACACGACGATCCCCACGGAGAAGAAACAGGTGTTCAGCACCGCGGCGGACAGCCAGACGGCCGTCACGGTGAAGGTCTACCAGGGCGAACGCAAAATGGCGGCCGACAACCGGTTGCTGGGCGAGTTTAACCTGGAAGGCATCCCGCCGGCGCCGCGGGGCGTGCCGCAGATCGAGGTCAAGTTCGACATCGACCAAAACGGCATCCTCAACGTGGGCGCGCGGGACCTGGGCACCGGCAAGGAGGCTTCGGTCCGCATCGAACAGTCGTCCGGACTGTCGGACGCCGAAATCGAACGCATCCGCAAGGCGGCGGAAGAACACGCGGAAGAAGACCGCCGCAAGTTCGAGCTGGTCGAGGCCCGCAACCAGGCCGACCAGATGTGCTACCAACTGGAAAAGCTGATGAAAGAGCACGCCGACAAGATCGGCGACAAGGACAAGGAACCGTTGCAGAAGGCGATCGAGAAGGTCCGCAGCGTCTCGAAGGGCGACGATGCCGCGGCCATCAAATCCGCGGTCAGCGACCTGGAGCAGGCGTCGCACGCGTTCAGCAAAATGCTGTACCAGAAACAGACGGCCGGTGGAGCGGGCCCGGCGGACGCGGAAAAGGCGGCCGGTGGGGGCGGCCAGGACGACGCAATCGACGCCGAATTCGAAGTCAAGAAGTAGCGGCCGTCGCAACCACGCCACGCGCGCAGCGGGAGGGCGAGACTCCTGCCGAGTCGCCGTCAGGGGCTCGGCCGTGGTCTCGCCCCTTTCTTTCGCCGCGCGCCCGTAACTCAGCTTGTTTAACCGCGACCCGACGGGGAGCGAGGGACGGCCCCTGACGACCGCGCTCCCCGTTGGGTCGCGGTTAAACGAGCCGGAACTAAGCACTCGGCAAACACGGTGAATCCCATGAACTTCCGTTTCGACAAATTGACCGTCAAGGCCCAGGAGGCGGTGGCCGGCGCGCAGAATCTGGCCCAGGAGAAGGGGCATCCCGAACTGGACTCGCTGCACCTGCTGTCCACGTTGGTGGCTCAGCGCGACGGCATCGTCAAGCCGATTCTCGACAAGATCGGCGTCAACGCGGGTCAGCTGAGTGGGCTGTTGAACTCGGAGTTGTCCCGCCTGCCCAAGGTCACCGGCGGCGCTACGCCGGGACCGAACCAGGCGTTGCAGCAAGTCCTGCAGGCCTCCATGCGCGAGGCCGAGGCCATGAAGGACGACTTCGTGTCCACGGAGCATGTGCTGTTGGCTTTGACCAAGACGCCCTGCAAAGCGCAGAACCTGCTGCAGATCAACGGTGTCCGCGAAGGCGACGTCCTGAACGCCCTGCGCGCGGTCCGCGGCAGCAGCCGGGTGACGGACCAAAGCCCCGAAGACAAATTCCAGGCGCTGCAGCGGTACGGCATCGACCTCGTGGAGCGCGCCGGCCAGGGCAAGCTCGATCCGGTGATCGGCCGCGACAGCGAGATCCGCCGCGTGATCCAGGTCCTGTCCCGCCGCACCAAGAATAACCCGGTGTTGGTCGGCGAGCCCGGCGTGGGCAAGACCGCGATCGCGGAAGGGCTGGCCCTGCGGATCGTGCAAGGCGACGTCCCGCAGAGCCTGAAGAACAAACGCGTCATCGCCCTGGACATGGGGGCCATGATCGCCGGCACCAAGTTCCGGGGCGAATTCGAGGACCGCCTGAAGGCCGTGCTCCGCGAAGTGCAGGACGCAGGCGGCAAGGTGATCATGTTCATCGACGAACTGCACACGGTGGTCGGAGCCGGCCGCGCCGAGGGCGGCGCGGACGCCGCCAATT
>CAYUFW010000076.1:0-3339 GCA_964443915.1 uncultured Pirellulaceae bacterium | reverse complement strand
TGCATCGGCGCCACGACCCTGGACGAGTACCGCCAGTACATCGAAAAGGACGCCGCGCTGGAGCGGCGCTTCCAACCGGTGTACATCGGCGAGCCGACGGTCGAGGACACGATCGCCATCCTCCGCGGCCTGAAACCGCGCTACGAAACGCACCACGGCGTCAAGATCAAGGACTCGGCGCTGGTCGCGGCCGCCGAACTCTCGCACCGCTACATCAGCGACCGTTTCCTGCCCGACAAGGCCATCGACCTGGTGGATGAAGCGGCCAGCCGGCTGGCGATGGAATTGGAGAGCGTTCCCACGGCGATCGACGAAGTCCAGCGCCGGCTGCGGCAATTGCAGCTGGCCGCGCGACAACTGTCCGAGGAGACGGAGGAAACCGCCCAGGACCGGCTGACCGAGATCGAGGACGAGATCGAGCAGCTTAAACGCAAGGAGGCCAGCCTGCGCGAGCAATGGGAGGCGGAAAAGCTGGGTCTGGGCGACGTCCAGAAAATTCGCCAGGAGGCCGCCCAAGCCGAGTTGGCTTTCTCCCAGCTCGACGCGGCCATCAAGGAAAAACAAACCTCCGGCACTCCGGTCAGCGAAGGCGACTATCAGAAACTGTACGAACTGGACGTCAAACGCCGTCAGCTGCGGCAGCGGATCGAGGCCGCCGAGGAGGAGGGCGAGGTCAAGCAGGTGTCCCAGCGCCGGCTGCTGCGGCAGGAGGTCACGGAAGAAGAGATCGCCGAGGTGGTCAGCGTTTGGACCGGCGTCCCAGTCAGCCGCATGATGGAGACCGAGCGGGCCAAGCTGCTGGTGATGGAAGACCGGATCCACCAGCGGCTGGTCGGCCAGGACGAAGCGGTCGAGGCGGTCTCGAACGCCGTTCGCCGCAGCCGCAGCGGACTGCAGGATCCGCAGCGGCCGATCGGCTCGTTTCTGTTCCTGGGGCCCACGGGTGTCGGCAAGACCGAACTGTGCAAAGCGCTGGCCGAAGTGCTGTTCGACGACGAGAACGCGATGGTCCGCCTGGACATGAGCGAATTCATGGAGCGCCACACGGTCAGCCGCTTGATCGGCGCCCCGCCGGGTTATATCGGCTATGAGGAAGGCGGCAAGCTGACCGAAGCCGTCCGGCGGCGGCCCTACTGCGTCATCTTGCTCGACGAAATGGAAAAGGCCCACCGCGATGTGTTCAACATCCTGCTGCAGGTACTGGACGACGGCCGCTTGAGCGACAACCAAGGCCACACGGTCAACTTTGCCAACACCATCGTGGTGATGACCAGCAACATCGGCAGCCAGTTGATCCAGCAGATCTCGCAGGAAGGCGGCGATGAGGAAGAAATCCGCACCGCCGTAATGGAGGCGGTCCGCGCGCAGTTCCTGCCCGAGTTCCTGAACCGGATCGACGAGACGATCATCTTCCACCCGCTGGACCGCCGCGAGATCCGCAAGATCGTCGACCTGCAGCTGGAACTGCTCCGCAAGAAACTGGAGCATCAAGGCATCGCGCTGACGGTCACCGAGCCGGCGCGGAACTTGCTTGCCGCTCTGGGCTTCGATCCGACGTACGGCGCCCGCCCGCTGCGGCGCGTGATCCAGCAGCGGCTCCAGAATCCGCTGGCCACCGAGTTGCTCAAAGGCGAGATTCGCGAAGGCGGCGGCGTCCAGGTCGACTGCCAGAACAACGAGTTCGTGTTCGAGCGCCGCGGACCGGGACAGTCCGTGGTCGAGACGGTGGCCGTGCAATAGCGTCTTGGAGACGAGGCAAGGCAAGGGATGCGCCGGGAAGAAGCCCGGCCTACTGCACGCCTCGCTCCATCGTGATCTGCACGATCCGCTCGATGGCGATCTCGTAGGCCGCCTGCCGCAGCGAGCAGCGAGTGTCCTTGGCGCGATCGGCGAGCTGGCGATAGGCGTCGACCATTTTGGTCGTCAGGCGGTCCATCACTTCGCCGAGCGGCCAATAGAACTCCTGGCGGTTCTGGACCCACTCGAAGTAGCTCACGGTCACTCCGCCGGCGTTGGCCAGCACGTCGGGCACGACCTGGATGCCGCGCTGGCAGAGGATTTCGGCCGCTTCCTTGGTCGTCGGGCCGTTGGCTCCTTCGCAGACGATCCGGGCCTGGATGTTCCGGCTGACCGAGGCCGTGATTGCGTCTTCCAGGGCCGCGGGAATCAGGAAATCGCACTTCGCCATCAGCACGTCGAGGTGACCCACAGGCCGGCCACCGGGGAAACCGATCAGCGAGCCGGTGCGTGCCACATGGGCGCTCAAGGCGTCCAGGTCCAGCCCCGCCTCGTTCATCACGCCGCCGCCAATGTCGCTCACGGCAATGACCTTGGTGCCCCGCCGGGCAAGCTCGAGCGCCACCTGACGCCCCACGTTGCCAAAGCCCTGCACCGCCGCCGTGGCTCCGTCGGGAGGAATGCCCAGGTCCCGCGCCGCTTCCATGAGCACGATTTGCGGACGGGGCAACGGTGTGCTAGACTCGGGTGCGACGGCCCCCTTTCGTACGAACCCTTTTTTGCGAGGTGAAGATCATGCCAGGGAAAACCAACAAGGCGACGGGGCGGAATTCGCGCCGCGAGTTTCTCGCAGCCGGCGGAGCAATCGCAGCCGGGATGTATCTGGGAGGTTCGGCGACTGCCAGAGCCGCTGCGGTGGAAACGTTGGCCATCAACGGCGGCCGCAAGGCCGTGACCGCGTCGGCCAGCGGCGCCACCTCATGGCCCTTGTTCGGCGAGGAGGAACGCAAAGCCGTCGACGCCGTGGTCAGCAGCCCCGGCTACGCCGAGGTCCAGGCGTTTGAAAAGGCGTGGCAGGAGCACTTCAAGCCGCCCTACTGCAAGTCGCACATCAACGGCACCAGCGCCTTGACCTCCGCCCTGTTCGCCTTGAACCTGCCTCCCGGCAGCGAAATCCTGGTCCCCAGCCTCGACCCCTGGTTCGGCATCCTGCCGATGCGCTTCTTCGGTCTCGTGCCGGTCTTCGTCGACAACCATCCGCGGACGCTGAATTTTGACCTGGAGGACGCCAAGCGGCGTCTGACAAAGAACACGCGGGCCATCGAGGTGGTCCACCTGTTCGGTCTGCCCTGCGACATGGAGGCAATCTGCGATTTCGCCAAGGAGAAAGGGCTGTTGGTCCTGGAAGACTGCGCCCACGCCCACAACGCTTCCATCAACGGCAAGTACGTCGGCAACTGGGGCCAGATCGGGGCCTTCAGTTGCCAGGGCAGCAAGGTGTTGCCGGCCATCGAAGGCGGCATGGCCAACTACCAGGAACGGGAAGATTACGAGCGGGCGGCCACGCTGGGGCACTACGAGTGCCCGCCCAAGTTTGCCGCC
>CAYUFW010000075.1:18239-28160 GCA_964443915.1 uncultured Pirellulaceae bacterium | reverse complement strand
AACGCCACCGCACTTTAGAAACGAGGAAGTTAGAAACTGGAAATGGCACTAGCCACCGCAAGGAGGCACAATCCGCACGCCATCAAGGCCCGTCCCCTTGTCGCAAACGACAAGCTCGCCACAGCACCGGACGAAAGCAGCAGCGCCAACGGGTCGTTCTTCAGAAACGCGGCGTTCTTCATCAACGGCCAAAAACTGAATACGAGAAACGGCAGCACACAAGCCGTTAACGATTTGCCGCGCCCGTTGCGATGCACAAACAATGAGAGCAGCCCGCAGGCCAGAACGCAGATGCACGAAACCAATCTCCCCCCAAAAAACGGATTGCTATCTTCAATGGGCAGCAGCGCCACGAGGTAGTGGTACAACGGTGTATATATCGTAAAGACGAAAGGCAGGGCGTCATAGACTTCTGGAGAATAGGGATTCGAGCCATCCTTAATCGCCTTGATGGTCGCCAGGTTCGGCGTTTCAAAGCACAGATCGAAAGGAAAGGTCAACTGGTCGTAGGCAACTTGGGCAAACCGCCACCCGACAGGGACAATCACGGCAAGAGCGGCCAAGATCAGCACACCGTCCCTCACGGTTCCTCGAAGGCACAGCGTCTTGGGAAGCCTGATGTCCGTCATGTGACGCGCCTCAAGGAAATGTTCCGATGATCTTCATCCCGCGGCGGTCGACCTTCGGGTATTCCGCGGCGAGGTCCCGCCGTAAGAAGACCGAGTACGCGTCGTCGCGGTACGCTTCTTGCCACCCCCGGTCGCCGGCGTGGCTCGGCGCCTCGCTCAGCAGCGGGGCAATGGGCCGGGAGAACGGCACCAGCACGGCATCCGTCGGATGCTTGACCAAAGTCGACTTCCAATCGCCTTCGGCCCGGTAGAACGCAGCCACTTCCTCCCGCCATGCGGCGGGGTAGGCCACTTCGTATCGGCTGTCGATACTGACGCGGACGGAGGGGTAAAGCTTCCAGGAGACAAACGCCCCGGTCTGAAAGGTGACCATCAGATTGCCCTGGAACCCGGTCTCTGCCAAGTATTGAACGGCACCCGCCGGAAAACTCTCCTTGATCGTCGTCGCCGGGGGCGGCGCCGTGGGAACCCGCAATTCCCAAAACCGTTCCTGGCAGGCGTGGCCGAAGCCCAGCACGCCACACACGGCCCACACCGTCGCCAAAACGGCCGTTCGCCGCTGCCCCAGTGCGTGCATGGCAGCGCCCAGGGCCGTCGTCTCGATCCACGCCGGCACCAGGCACAACCAGACCACGCCGTACAAAGTCACGTGTCGGGTGTGTTGAAATGCCAGCCAAGCCGTCACCGCGACAAGCGATACCCCCTCGGCGCGGCGCACGCCGTGCCGGGTAACCGCATAGACCGCAATCGCGAGAGAAAGCAGAAAGAACAATTGCAGGGGCCACGGACCGGACTGCCATAGCGGCTGCCATTCCGGCACCGTCGGTCGAGGAAGCAACACCGCTCGCCACAAATAACGGATGTAGTCGGCCCCGTACGGATTGGCGAGGATCAACAGCGACATGGCCGCCAGACCGGCGACCAAATGTCCATTCCGCCGAAATGCGAGCCACACGGATTTGTCATCCAAGAACGCCCGCCAAAACCGCTCGGCGGTGTACAGCCCCCAGAGTCCGAATCCCACCAGGAATCCGGCGTGCAGATTGACCCAAGCCGCGTACAGCACGAGCCACAGCGGAAGCCACCACCGGCGTCCCCGGTCGTCTGCCGTCAAGCACAGGAGCAGAACAACCAGCAGGGCCAGGGTAAAGACCTGGGCGCGAATCGTGGTGAACCCGATCCGCAGCAGCAGCAAAGCCACCAAGGCCAGAAACGACAGCACCGGATCCGACGCCCCGCGGCGGCGGGCACAGACATACGCTCCGGCGGCGATGAACAGGCAGAGCAGATACCGCAAGAGCATCAGGCCCGTTGCGCCCAGTCCCGACCAGACCGAGACCAGATACAGCACCGCGCCCGTGCCCCATTCATGGTGAATTACGGGACTTATTGTCGGCGTGTAGGCGAACACGTCTTTCGTCGGCAACCGGCCCAGGGCAATCGCTTCGCGGATCAACGCCAACTCGTGGAAGACGTCCAGGTCGACATGCGTGCCTGCGCTCAAGATGGCAAACAACACCCCGAACAGACCGAAAAAGGCAATGCGGCGAACGCAGGGGTCTGTCATGCTTGCTACCGCTCGCGAAGGGCGTTGACGCTCTCCCTCATCGACGCGAGCATAGCAGGCGATGGACGAGATATCAACCGGGGACGGCCTCCCGGCCTCCCCCGATGAAGGACCATGGGCAGATCTTCCGGGCTGCCTCCATCCCGATCCTGCCCGCGGCAAGGTGTTCCGATTGTGTCGGTTTTGCCGCTTCGGCGGAAATAGCTGCAAAACAAGGTTCCGCCTGCCCGATGCTTTCATCGCGTCGTAACGATTCCTCTGTCTGCATCGGATATGCCATGAGTATCTGCAATACCACGAAACGGGACGGTAGCGGCGGGAGAATCGCCGTCCATGCTGTCATGGCGGCGGCGTTGCTCCTCGGCGGGGTTGCGTATGCCCCCGCCCAGCCGCCTGCAGAGTCGATGCTGCTGCCCCGCGCCGTGCCGCCGGGGATGGCCTGCCCGGAATCCGCCAAGCTGCCCACCGTGCCGGCGGTGCCGCCGCGTCCAACCGAAGGCGCGGCGGCGAATCAGAAATGGCCGCTTGGCCCCGATCCCGCCGCCGCCCCCATTGCGTCCTTCCTCGCTCCACTAAGCCGAAACGACGCGGTGATCGAGGTGATTGTCGGGCAATCGCGGTTGCTGACGCTCAAGGCGGACCTGGCCAACGAACAGGGAACGGGGGTGGTTGCCGTGGGCGACCCGACGGTGGTCGAGTTCGACATCTTGCCTAATCCCCGCATGTTACGCGTCATCGGTCGTCGTGCCGGCACCACGGACCTGTCTTTGGTGACGGCCGACGGACAAACGTTCAACTTCGAGGTGCGTGTCGTCTATGACTTGGTCCTGTTACAGGCCCAACTGAAACAACTCTTCCCTGACGCCCAACTGCACCTGTTCCAAATCAGTCAGCACTTGGCGGTGGAAGGACAGGCACGCAGCGTCCGGCAAGTGGACCAGATTCTGCAAACGCTGGAAGCCTACTTGCTGCCTGAAAAAAAGGAGGTCAAGGAAGAAGAAACACCTGATGCCCGCAGTCCGGCCTCCGGCGGACGGGCAGGCCCAATGGCCGAACCTTCAGCGCCGTACGCCGGCCCTCAGGCCCCCAACCCCGACGGCGCCGTCGCTCCTCCCCCCGCCGATTCCCCGCGTGGTCCCGTGGCCAGTCCAGAACCCGGCGCGCGTCCGGAAATCAAAGTCGAACATGCGGCGCCGCGAATCGTCAATCTGCTGCGCGTGCCGGGCGTGCAGCAAGTCATGTTGCAGGTGCAGATCGCCGAACTGAACCGCACGGCTTTGCGCGGAATCGGTTCCGACCTTTACTACAGAGACGGTTCGGGAAGAGCCTTTGGCACGAACCTGAGTGGGGCGGGGACTCAAAACGTCTTCACGCCAACGACGGAAACCGCCGCCGGCGGACTGGCGACTGCTGGGGCGCCCGAATTGCTCGGCCTTCTGCCCAGCGGCGCAGCAACCGGATTTGCGCTGTTACCCTCGACCCAGCTGGATGTGATGCTCCGAGCGTTGCGAACGAACGGGGTGATGTCCATTCTCGCAGAGCCCAACTTGGTGGCCATCAGCGGGCAAAGGGCGACTTTCCTAGCGGGTGGGGAGATCCCGATTCCCATGAGCACGATCACCGCTGGAACTACGAATATCTCCATTGAATGGCGGGAGTACGGTGTCACACTCGAGTTCGAACCGTATGTCCTCGAGGACGAGACGGTTCGATTGACCGTGACCCCCGAAGAGAGCGCCCTTGATTGGGCTAATGGAATAGTACAGGGCGACATTCAGATTCCTGCCACCACGAACCGCCGCGCTACGACGACGGTCGAGATGCGGCAAGGACAAAGCCTGGCGATCGCCGGCCTGCTGCGGGTCTCGATCGACGCCAATACGACACGCATCCCGGGATTGGGTGATCTTCCCTACATTGGTCCCATGTTCAGCAATACCACCCACCAGCGGGCAGAAAAAGAACTCGTAATCCTGGTCACGCCGTATCTCGTGGCGCCGATGAACGCCGAAGACGTACCCTGCTTGCCGGGCGAGGAACTCAAGGACCCGAACGATCTGGAGTTCTACCTGCTCAATCGTATCGAAGGCCGCACGGGGCGCGATTGGTTTTCCACGCGTGAATGGGACGACCCCTGGCACCTGAGGCAGTTGATGCACTTGGAGCAGAGCGGCATCTGTGGCCCCGTCGGGCTGTCCCCGTGCGAGTAGTTATGGAGTGCGGTGCCTTGTCACCGCTTGGGACGGCGGCCTGGGGCGCAGCGGCGGATTGGGTTCAGGAGACACAGCGGGGGACCGGAACACAGAGCGACGGACGTTGGTCGCCGTCGAGCCAAAAGCGGCGACAAGGCGCCGCACTCCAAAATGGGCACCGCAAAACACGATATCGGGAACTAGCAGGACGCAGTTGCACCTACCGTGCGTGCATCCCGCAAACAGAACACAAACCACCGAAGCGAGTGGAGAAAACGACCGTGAAAACGCAATGCATAGCCTGGTCCGTGCTGTTCACTTTGTGCTCCTGCGCGGCGTCCGCCGCGGAGGCGCCGTGGGGGCCTGTCCAGCCCGCGCCCGCCGCAATTCCTGCCGAGCCCTCCCCGCAGGACATCCCGCTCGCCTGTCCGGCCCAGGCGGATCCACGCTCGCGTTGGCGCATCTGGTGGGAAGATAGTCTGAAGCCCTGCCTACAGTACTCGCACTGGGGCTACTGCGACCAGTTCGAGGAAGTTCCCTTCGGCGCTCGAGTGCGGGCGCACCAGCAAGCGCAGATCTGCAGCGGCTGGGCGGCCCGCTTGTGGCTGTACCGCTACGACTTCTGCGACGACGGAGCCGGCCTGAACGCCGCCGGCCACAAACGGCTGACCGAGTTGGCTCGTGAGTTCCCGGTCTGGTCGCAGCACGCCCTGATCATCGAATCGACGCCGGGCAAACCGCAGTTGGACGCCGCACGCCGCGAACACGTCGCGAAGTTGCTGGAAGGAGCCGGAACGCCGGCCCAAGTCGTGATCGGCGTACCGACGATCTCGGCCCCGTTCGGCGACGAAACCCGCGAATGGAACACGCTGTTCATGAAACAGGTCCGCTCCGGCGGCGGCCAGATGGGCGGTTCGTCCGCCGGCGCCATGTCGGGCGCGGCCGGTGGTCAGCCATCCGCTCAGTAACGCCGGTAGGCATTTGATCACTTTCAAGGCATGCCCATGATCCACCGCAAGCTTGGTTACCGCTTGGCCGCGATGGCCGTCGTGCTGGCCGCCGTTAGCGGTTGCCAACAACTCAGCATGCTCCGCGAGGGGCACCTCCCGTGGTCCAAGACCGCCCGGCTGAGGCAAGCGCCAACGCCGCCCCCGGCGGAAACGTCCGAGCCCCTGCGGCCGGAACAGAAGGCCGACATCCAAATCGCCATGGCCCGCAGCCTGGAACGTCAGGGCCGGACGGACGAGGCGAAGAAGATGTACCTGGAAGCCGTCAAGGCGGCGCCCAAGCGAGCCGACGCCTATCATTTTCTGGCGCTGCTGTACGACCGCAACGGCGAGTGTCAGACGGCCGTGGAGCACTATCAGCAGGCGCTGAAACTCGATGGCGAGAACGCGGACCTGCACTGCGACGTGGGTTACAACTGCTATCTGCGTCAGCAGTGGCAGGATGCCGAGACACACCTGCGCCGCGCGGTGGAGCTGAGCCCCGGCCTCGGGCGAGCCCACAACAATCTGGGCCTCCTGTTGGCGCGGACCGGACGTGAGGCGGAAGCCCTGGGAGAATTCGCGCGGGCCGGCTCCGGCCCCGCGGAAGCGCATGCCAATCTGGCCCACGTCCTGACGCTGACGGACCGCTGGAACGAAGCCCAGCAGGAGTTTCAGCAGGCGCTGGCCATCAACCCGGATTTGAAGTCCGCCCAGGAAGGGCTGGCCAAGCTGCAAGCTCTGGCGGCCAAACGCAGTGCGGCGACCCGCGGCAATACGGCGGCGCCGCCCCCCGCCGTCGCCGCCGACATCCGGCGCTGACACTCGCCCGTCTTCAAGGGGATGCTGGGGTCGCGGCAATGGCGTAAGCTTCCAGCTTGCGGTCGTTTGTCGCCGGCAAGCTGGAAGCTTACCCCACTTCTTAGCATTGACGACGCACGCGCCCGACGCGCCAGCGAGGGAGACAACCTGCTCTCCTTGCCCCTCGTTCCCAAGCCCTGCCGCTGGTGATCGGCAGCCAGAACGTGGTTTCCATCGCGGTGCGCGATCTGCTGGTGTGATTTGCCGCTGCCGTTTGTAGTGCCGGAGGTGGGCTAGGGAAATTGCGGCGAATCTGCTACCTTTACGATTCACGTGCCATAGATTGGCAAAGGATTATCAGCATGGCAAAGAAACCGGCAACAGACGCCGCCAAGAAGAAGCCCACCCTGAATCCGGTCGACCGCAAGACGCTCAACGCCCTGGTCGGCCTGGCCAACGACGTGGTCGCGACCGCCGACCGCGGCCGGCCGCCGGCGTTGGACGTTCCCTCGCGCTCGTTGTCCAACGTGCGCTATAACAAGGCCAAGCGGTTCATCGAAATGGGCAGCGCCACCAACCGCCGCGAACTGTTCAATCTGTCGCAAGCCAAGGTCTACATGCAGACCTTGCTGGTGGGCAGCGGCTGCAAGCAGTTGATCGAGGAAGGCAAGACGACCAGCATTCGTGGTCTGTTCTATCTGTTGAAGCACACGATCGAGGGCGTCCGCGAAGAGACTTTCAACGACCAGTCGGAATGCGACCCCGTCATCGAGGACGTGGAGGTCACGTTGAACGCCCTCCGCGAGGAACTGCACGTGTACGCCTCGAACCGCGGAGCGATGGTCGGCAACATCGTCTTGAACTCCATCGGCGACGAAATCGACTGCTCGCGAATGGGCTCGGGCGGCTACAGCATTCCGTCGATCGTCGAGCCGGAGGAACTCGAATTCGTCAAGTGCGACGCCAAATTCGTCCTGCACGTCGAAAAAGACACGGTCTGGCGGCGGTTCAACGAGGACAAGTTCTGGCGCGAGCACAACTGCATTCTGACGCACGGCGGCGGCCAGCCGCCGCGCGGCGTCCGGCGACTGCTGCACCGGATGCACGAGGAACTCAAGCTGCCGGTCTACTGCCTGTTGGACAACGATCCCTGGGGGTACTACATCTACAGCGTGCTCAAGCAGGGCTCGATCAATCTGGCCTACGAGTCGAAACGGATGGCCATCCCCGACGCCCGCTACATCGGGCTCCGCAGCAAAGACTACGAGCGCTGCGGGCTGACCCCCAGCGTGATCATCGACCTGACCGACGCCGACGTCAAACGGGCCAAACAGATCGCCCAGTACCCCTGGTTCGAGAACAAGAAGGCGTGGCAGAAGGAAATCGAGCTGATGCTCAAGAACGGCTTCAAGCTCGAAGTCGAAGCGCTGATCAACAAGGGGATCAGCTACGTCACCGAAACGTACGTGCCGGAGCGGCTGGAGGAAGGCGACTTCTTGGATTGAGCCCCTTGCCGCCGGCTTGGGGCAGGTGGGACAAGTTGCAGTCTCACCACTTTTCTGCGACGTTTGGGTTAAACTAACCCTTGCTGAATTCCGCAAGTCTGCCCCCAAGCCGCAACGCTGCCAGGAGCCATCCCCATGTCGCCCGCCATCTTCCTTTTGCCTGCCGTTTGCCTCGCCGCTGCCGCCGAACCAGACTCTGCCGGACCGACGCCGCCGGTCTGGGAGTATCTCGGCCGTCGTGCGGCTCAAATGTCGCCGCCATTGCCGCCGGTGCCCGACTCGGCAGCCGGCTGGGAGAAGCAACGTGCCGAATTGACCGGCCGCCTGCGTGCTGCCCTGGCCCTGCCGGAGCGCGAACCGATGAAGGCCGCCGTCACCAGTTGCCGACAAGAGGGCGACTTGGTGGTCGAGGACGTGGCCTTTCTCTGGGCCGAACGGGCGTACGTCTCCGGCACCGTGATCCGCCGGCAGCAGGCCGAGGGACGGCAAGCCGCCGTCATCGTGACGCCGGGCTGGCTGGGCCACTACACCTTTCGCGCCTATCGCCAGTTCGTCGATGCTTTGGCGCGCCAGGGGATGCTGGTCCTGTTCATCGATGATCCCCGCTCCGGCCGTCGACAGGCTCCTTACGCCGGCTTGTACGCCACGGCGTCGGCCGCTGGGTTGCAGGTGGCAGGCATTCAGGTGTTCGACGCGCTCCGCGGATTGGATTACCTGGTGACGCGGGCCGACGTCGATGGCGGCAAGATCGGCATCGCGGGCTTGGGCGAAGGGGCGCTGCAGGCTTACTTGGCGGGCGCGCTGGAGCCGCGTCTGCAATTCGTCGTCGCCGTGGCGGGCACGACCACTTACGCGTCCACGGTCCAGGCGTCCGCTGAACGTCAAGGACCAGCGGACCCGTCGGCGTTTGTGGCCGGCATGATTGGTTTCGGGGACATGGACCGCGTCGCGGCCTGCCTGGCCCCGCGCCCTGTGCTGATGGCGGGCGGCGCCGGGCGCTGGCCCGCGGCGGGATACCGGCAAGTCCAGAAAACGGTGAAATCCGTGTATCGCTTGCTGAATGCCGAAGACCGCATCTGCCTCGTTGCCGGTGACACGCACGACGATCTGACGCCCTACACGCCCGCCGTCGTCAAGTGGCTCGAATCCTCGGTGCTGCCGTCGCTGGAGAGTTCTAAGGAGCGGCCTGCGGCGTGCGGCGAACCGGTTGAGCCGGACTTCAACATGTTGCGGTACCTGCAGCGGCGAATCGAGGGGCAGGCCGCAGCGCGGCTTGCCGAGGGTGTGGCGGACACGGCCTGGCAAGCGCATCGCCAGGCCTTGATCGCCTGGCTGCGGACGGCTTGCGCGGCACCGGCCGCGCCGCCGCTGCCGGACCAGGTCATCGAGTCAACGGAGAGCGACGGCTTGGTCACCGAGCGACTCACCCTGGGCGTGGACGCCGATTTCCGCTGTCCTGCCGTTCTGGTCCGTCCAGCTGCCGGCACGGAGAAGCGGGCGGCGGTGATCCTGTCCCACGACGACCGGCAATCCGCCGCGGTCGCCCGGATCGCCGAAGCCGGACGGCGTTTGGCTGCGGCCGGCTACTGGGTGATCGTGCCGGAACACGCCTCCGTACACCCCCAGAGTCTGCAACCGCTGGCGGACGCCGAAAAGGCCAGTTTCTACGGCGACGAGGCGGCCCGCTTCTACGGACCGGCCGACGCGGTCGGCTGTCCGCCGTTGGCGTTGCGGGTGGCCGAGGATTTGGCGGCGTTCCGGCATCTGGCGGGCCGCCCCGAAATCGACGCGTCGCAAATCGTCGTGGCCGGCCTGGGCCTCGGCGGCGTGGACGCCAGCATCGCGGCCCTGCTCGAGGAACGCATCGCCGGCGTGGCGGCCGTCGACGTGACGACGCTCCGCGACTGGGCGGTCAACGTCGCGCCCCACGAACTGCACTTCTTCCACCTCATGCCGTACCTGCCGTCGCTGCTGACGGTGACCGACTTGGACTGCGTCTATGCGGCCGTAGCGCCTCGGCCGCTGGTCTTGGTGCGGCTGACCGACGGCTGGCCGCGCTCGGGCTTCGACCAGGTGGCCGCACGGGCGGCGTCGGTTTTCCAACTGCACCACGCTGCCGATTCGCTGCTGGCCCTCGGCCCGCGCGACGTGAGCGAGGAACTCGAAGCCGCCACGCCGCCCGGCGTCCGCAAGCACGCGGTCGCCGCCGCCCGGACGCTGGTGCCGACGCCGCCCACGCCG
>CAYUFW010000075.1:8991-18229 GCA_964443915.1 uncultured Pirellulaceae bacterium | reverse complement strand
GGACTGGTCGGCACGCCCGACGTGCTCAAATCCCGCGCCACCGTGGACAGCGCGTCGGGCCTGATCTGGCTCATCGCCGAGATGTCCGGCTACGACCAGGAGCTGGCCGGCAGCGGTTACCGGCTGACGACTTGGAGCTTCTTCAACGACAACCGCGACGCCCAGAAAGGCCGCACGGTCACGCCGCTCATCTTCCGCAAGGAGGGCGACAGCTACCTGCTGACCGGCGTCGGCAAGCCGCGGACCAACGCCGGCACCGGTCTGCAAACGTTCGACTTCGAGCCCGCGGCGGGCACGGACGAGGTCGGCGACGGCTGCTACTTCGGCTGGTACGACGGCGACGCCGCCGGAGAGCCCAATGCCGGCGTCGTCGAATTCGAGGACGCCCCGGACGCGCGGATGGTGATCCTCACCGCCGACGGCCAGATGGGCGGCCAGCGCGTGCAAGCCGGCAAGCCCTACCGTCCCCAATCGCAATTCCGCCGCCAGTACAGCATCACGGCGGCGTCGAGGAAACCGTAGCCAAACGCGATGAATATCGGGAAGCGGGGATTGTCGAATACTGGGTCATCGACCGCTTCCGCCGCCAGATGACCGTCTATCGCCAGCCCGCCGCCGACATCTCAACATGCTGGAACGTGCGGAGTGAGACGCCGGCGTCGGCTAGGGTCTTCGTCCGTATCGTGCGCGCATCCTGGCATAGCGAGCGGGGTGGCGTGAGCCCCCCGGTTCCCGGTAAGTCGTTCGGTTCAGCACCGGGGGGCTCACGCCACCCCGCTCGCCAGATGGGTTCCGGGCGCCAGCCCGCGTCAAGTCTATCGCCGCTCGTCCTGCCGGGGCTCCAGGAAGAAATTCACGTGGTACTTGATGGGGACGGGCCGGGGGGGGATCGGTTTGCCGGTCAACCGTTCGATGCTCCAGGCACAGGCATATCCTACGGGCGAGACGATCCCGGCCGGCTCGCTGAAGAATTCCAACGTCGACAGGGCGTCTGCGGCCTTCATACGGCCCAGCGTGACGGCGCAGAAACGGCGGACGAGGTCGTCTTCCGGCGGCATGCCCGTATCGCTCAGACGCTCCAGCAGGGCCGCCGCCAACGGAGCGTCGGGCTGGTTCTCGTGGAAGTACCCCAAGGCCCAAATGGCCGCCGAACGGGCTCGCGGCACCGACAGGTCCTTGGCGACAAAGGTGCGCAGAAAGGGCTCCGCCGGTGCGTGCTTCTTCTGGCCGAAGAACTCAAACAGGTGTGCCAACTGGTGATCCAGATCGGGCCGGCCGGGCCTGCCCAACAGCAGTCCCGGCCGGGTCTCGTTGCGCTTTCGAGCGGCGTCCAAGGCGGGCGCCAAGGTGCGGTCGATGCCCAGCCGGCGCAAGCCCCAGGCGGCCGCCACATAAACTTCCGCGCGCGGGTGAACCAATAACTCGACGCAACGGTCCGCCGCCGGCGAATGGTTCAGCGTCCCCAGCAGGATGACGGACTGCTCCAACGCGGTCCAACGGTCGCTCTGCAGCATCCGTTCGCCTTGCCGGAGCACTTCCGGCCGCAAGTCCGGCGACTGGGCGAGCTTCTCCAGCGACTGCCGGACGTACTGGCGCAGGCTGGGAATGGGGTCGGCCAACAAGTCGGCCAGCAGAACCACGTTGTCGGCGGATGGGCAAACGGCCAGCGATTGTGCGACCAGTCGCCGCACGTTGGCGTCGCCCCGGCCCAGAGCCGGTTTGGCCAGCGGAAGGACTCGGGCCGGCTCCAACTCCACCAAGGGTTTCAGCGCGCCGGCCATGACGCTGGAATCCTCGTCCTGGACCATTTCCAGCAACAGCGTCCGGGCTTCGGCCGAGTCGTGTTCGCGAAGCAGCCGGACCGCGACGAGCCGGTCCACGATGTCCACGGACGCGCCCGACCGCAACCGCCGCGCGGGTTCCTCCAAACCACTGTGGCGGACATGTGCCACGGCCGCGGCCGCGGCCAGACGCAGGTCGCGAGGTTCGGACTCCGTGATGGCGATCCGCAGCAGCTGATCGGCCGCTGGTTCATCGCGCAGCTCCCCCAGCGAGCGAATCGCCAACAGCCGCCGCTGCCGGTCTGTCCCGTCGTCCTGCAGGCGGCGGCGCCAGAGCTCGATCGCCGGCTGGAATCGCCAGCGGGCCAGCGCCGGCTCGACCAACTGGACCATGTCCAAGCCGTCCGTCTGGCAGCGGTCGAACAATGCCTGAGCCGACTGCCGGGCGTCGATCGCCACCAGGGCCTGGGCAGCCGTCAAGCGTACGATTCGCCGGTCGCTTTCTTTCAAGTTCTTCGCCAGCGGTTCAACCGCGGCCTCCAATCCCGGCATATCGTGGGCTCCGGCCCAAGCCAGGGTCCGGGCGGCCTGCTGCCGCAGGTCGGCTTCCGGCGCATCGAGCGCCGCCAGCCACAAGGGCAGCAGCTCCGGCTGAAACCGCACGTCGTCCGGCGGCAATTCCAGTCGCGGATCGGTGAGCATCACGAAGTCCAACTGCGTGCCCGCTTGCCCCCAGCAGACGGCGGTCAGCGAGAGGACCGCCAGGCAGGCGGCGAGGCGGGTGCCGCGAGCGCAGCTTGTAGGATGGGCATTCCTGCCCGTTACGATTCGGACGGGCAGGAATGCCCATCCTACTTTGGTTGCGGCCGCCAGCCACGTTCGTGTTTGGTTTTTGCTCATTGGGGCCGCGTTAGCCGATGGGTTTGAATGACGACGATGGCGAGGAACAAAACGGCTGCAAACGTGGCGAACCACCAGCTGCCAGGGATCAACTGATATTGCGCGAAGCCCGGCGTACGGATCACGGCCAGCGCGGCGGCGATCGGGTTGATCGTCAGCGCCCAGGTGACCGTGCCGTGTCCGAAGGGCGCGTCCCGCAACAGCCAGACCAGCAGCGGGCCTCCGCAGACGGCGGCCAGGGCCCCGTACGCCGTGGCCGTGGCCGTGGCCGTGCGGCTCAGCAAGCTGCTGCAGGCCAGACTGAGCGTGATCGAAAACAGGGCCGTGAACGTCAGGCAGATCAAGACCTGGCGGCTCTGCAGCCACATCGCCGGCTCGATGTACACCATGACCACGTAGCCCGGCAGCGTGGAGACCAGGATCAGCAGGAGCGGCCAGATGACGCTGGCCAGCTTGCCGATCAGGATCTTGGGAGCCGACAAGGGCGTCATCTGCAGCAGCTGCCAGCCGCCGCTTTCGATCTCGGAACTGATCAGGCCGGCGGTCAGCGCCGGTGCCAAGAGCAGGATCAGGGCCCCCTGCAGCAGCACCATCAGGCCGCCGATCGTCTCCGGCCCCCAATCCAGCGTGCCCAGGCTGGCCACGTAGGTCAGCCCCAGGGACGCCAGCGCGCTGAGGGCCGCCAAGCGCAGCATCCAGTGCATCCGCCCGAAGCGGCGGCAGCGGAATTCCTTGACCATCACGGGATTGATCAGCGGGGCGATGGTCAGCTTGCGGCGCTGCGGATCCACGACGAAGAACATCCGCCGGATCGTGCGGATCACCCAGGACCGCTCGTCGGTGATCAAGCCCTGCGAATGCGCGCGGTCGAACAAGCGGTGATTGAGCCGGGCGAGCGTGAGCCCTGCGAACAGCCCCGTGGCGGCGATCCCATACCAGACGCAGCGCGCGGTGACGTGCTCGCCCGCGATCAGTCCCTTGGCTCCGACGCCGCTGTGTCCCACCAGTTGCATCACCGCCGGGATGGGCGACAGGCACCGCAGATGCTCGGCCGTGGGCGCTTTCCAGCCGCCCGTGCCCTGGAAGAAATAGTGCGGCCCCAGCGTGACGACGGCCAGCAACAAAACGCCGCCGTAGGTGTACCGCAGCGCCGCGTCCGGGGAATGAACGTACGTGCTGACCAACAGCGCCCAGGCCGTGTACTGGACGGCGACCAGCACCAGGATGGCGTACAGCGGCAACAGCTCGCCGCTCAGCGACACGCCGCCCATCGCATGACAAGCCGCCGCCGCCGGGACGCTGGTCAGCAGCAGCAGAAGCACAAAGCCCAGACTGCCGGCCAGCTTGCCGGCGTAGATCGACCACGGCTTCAGCGGCGAGTTCAGCAGCAAGACGAGCGTCCCCCGCTGTCTCTCGCGGACGATGGAGGTGGCCGGGAAGGCCGGCGTCAGCAGCAGCAACGCGCTCAGCAAGCCGTAGCCGAACAGCCGGAAGACTTTCTGCGCCGGGGCGCCGCTCAGGTCCACTTGCGCGTCAGACGGCCAACCAAGCAGCACCAGCGCCGAGAAGAGCAGGGCCGTGACGACGACCGCTGCGGCCGCGCGCCGGCGGCGGAGCGTGCCCAGGAATTCGCGGCGTACGATGGGATGGTTCCACATACCTAGGCCGCCTCCGCATCGCTGCGCGTCACCGTCAGGAACGCGTCTTCCAGGTCCGACACGACGGCGCGGAACTGCGCCACGCGGACGCCCGCTCCGACGAGTTGAGCGAGCACCTCGCCGAGATCTTCGTCCGGGCGGTCCGTCTGGAACCGCACGATCGCTTCCGCCTCCGAGACCGCGACCGACGCCTCGTCGCCCAGCATCTCGCGGAGCACGCGGGCCGCCGCCTCCAGCTGGCTCCGGGACGGCAGCTGGACTTCGATCAGCCTCTTCTGCCGCACTTGCCGCATGATTTCGTTCAGCGTCCCGGCCGCCCGCAGCCGGCCCCGCGTGATGATCGCCACCTGGTCGCAGATCCGCGACAGTTCCGGCAGGATGTGGCTGGTCACGATCAGCGTCTTGCCCATCGCCGCCAGCCGCAGCAGCAGCTCTCGGATCTCGATGCGGGCGTGCGGGTCCAAGCCGTTGGCCGGCTCGTCCAAGATCAGCACCTCGGGATCGTGCAGCAGCGTGCGGGCGATGGCGATCCGCTGCTGCATGCCGTGACTGAGCGTTTCCACGTAGCGGTCCTGCATGTACGCCGAGCCGGTCGTCTCCAGCACCTCGTCGATCCGCTTTTTCCGCTCGTGCCACGGGATCTTGAAAGCGGCCCCGAAGAAATCCAGGTACTCCCGCACCCGCATGTTGTCGTACGATCCGAAGGTGTCGGGCATGTAGCCGACCAGCCGCTTGATCTTGCGCGCCTCCCGCGAGCAATCCACGCCGGCAATCCGGGCCTGGCCCGAAGTCGGCCGGGCCAAGCCCACCAGGATCTTGATCGTGGTCGTCTTGCCGGCGCCGTTGGGGCCGATAAAGCCCAGGATCTGGCCCCGGTGCAGCGTGATCGACAGCCGATCCAGCGCGGTCAGCTCGCCGTATTTCTTCGTCAACTCCTGCGTCACCACGACCGGCTCGCTCATTTCCGGCTCCTATTCACGCGTGTCCGGCAGCACCTGGCCGGCGATTTCCAGTTGAACCGAATCGATCTTCCAGACGCTGGCCCGCGCCCCAGCTCCCTCGTCCGCCGTCGCGCCGACCAGCAGCCCCAGCAGCAGGCGTCCGGCCGCATCCAATTCCGGCAGCGTCGCGCCGTCGAGCGTCAGCTCGACTTGGCCGATGGGATTGTCCGCCGTGTGCAGCGGTTGCGTGCGCTCGCCGGCCCGTCGCACGATCTGCACCGTGCGGCTGGGGGCCGTGATCTGCAGCATCAGCCGGGCCCGCTCGATGCGCAACGGCAAGACGGCCGCCGGCACCTGGAACCGCAGCCAGGTCTCGGTGGGCTTCTGCGAAGGGATCCAGACGCCCGTGCGGCGGTCGTACAGGGACGACTGGTTTTCGGTCGTCGGGCGGTTGACCGCGGCGAACGGCAGGAACGGCGAAGGGATCACCACCGAAGTTCCGCCGGCCGGCCTATCGATCTTCAAGGGCAGCGACCACAAGGCGGTCCCGAACTGCGCCTGGTGGCGCGGGAACTGGAATCCCATGTCCACGGCGTCACTCCAGCCCAACAAGAGGGGCCCGGGCAGCTCCCGCACCTCTTCCGCTTCGGGCCGCAACATCTGCTCACTCACGGCCTGCCGCCGGCGCTGTTCGTCGCTCAGCCAGCGGTCCTCCACGTACCGGCCTCGGGCCAACACGTCCCCCGGGCGGGCCAGCAGGCGTGGGCCCTCCGCCCGGACCGCCAGGCACGGCTGTCCCGGCACGGCAAGCACCGCGTCGGCCAGCGCGAGCGTCTTGCCGGTCCAGTGGGCGACGAACCCTTCTGCGGCAAACGTGCCGCGGACTTCCAGCCGCTCGGGCAGATCGCTCGACCAGTGGAACGGCGCCATCCGCAGGCCCGCGGTCAGGCGGAGATTCTCCCAGTGCCATTGATCCAGGTCGGTCCAGACCATCCGCCGGGTCGTCCTTGTCTCCGGCGTTGCCTCCGGCTCGAAGACGCCGCCCAGGCGAGCGCCTGCCGCCGCCATTGCCGGAGCAGGATCGTAGCAGGCCAGCAGGCCGCTGGCCGTGACTTGGTCGGCGCCTTCCGCGACCTCCAGGAATTGCGCCTGGCCCACCGTGGCCGGAATGGTGCGCTGCGACCGCCAGCCGAGCCCCGCCAGCGGGACGGCGGCCAGCAGCGCGAGGCCGGGCGAGATCCAGGCCAGATGTTCCAGCCGCCTCCTGCGGGCCAGGACCACGCCCGCGAGCAGCAACCCCGCGCAAAACAAGCCCAAGATGGCGCTGACCGGTCCCCGCGACGCGATCCGATAGCCGATTCTCTCCGCGAGGTAGTCGCGGAACAACTCCGGGCGGCCCAGTGGCGGCGTCCGTGCTTGGATCAACGGCAATTCCTCCAACACGGGTTTGGGCTCGAAATCCGTCATCCGTTCCGGATCCCAGCGCGTCCGCTGGGCGGTGGCGCGGCAGATCCAGGCCTGGGCACCGAGCGTGGTGAACACCACCCGCCCGCGGCCGACGGGCCGCCAGAAGGCCGCCGGCCACCCCTGCACTTTGTGCGTGACCTGCATGTCCGTGACGATCACGCGGGCAAAATCCAGAGGCTGTTCGTAGGACTCGGCCGCCGCTGCGGCGGCGGTCGGGTGCAGCGGCTCGGCGCTCTCGATGGCCACCTGGTCCAGAGCGACGCGATTGACCAAC
Organism: uncultured Pirellulaceae bacterium; assembly: GCA_964443915.1. Taxonomy (GTDB): domain Bacteria; phylum Planctomycetota; class Planctomycetia; order Pirellulales; family Pirellulaceae; genus Anammoximicrobium. The sequence goes on along the minus strand of CAYUFW010000075.1, from coordinate 11,208 downwards.
TGGCACGTGAACGTCTCGCCCAGCAACCGTTCGACCCCGGCGAAATCCACGCGATCGAGCATGATCCACAGCGACCCGCCGTCGTTGAGCCAGGCCCGCAGGGTGGTCAGGATCGCCACGTCGTCCGCGAAGCAATCGTCCCACAGAACGAGCTGGTCCAAACCATCCAACACGTCGCGGAGCGGAGGCAAATCGCGGGCGCGGATCAGGGCCAGTCCCCGTTTGTGCCCGCGGGAGGTCCGCAAAGCGATCACCGCCTCGTAGGCGTAATCGGGGTCGTCGGAGTCGGAGTCCGGGGCCTCGTCACCGACCAGCACTCCCGTCACCGGCCGATTGTGATTCACCCGCAGCAAACTCGAGTGCTGGACTTCCGCCTGGCTGTCGCGCAACACCACTTCGGCGCCTGACCGGTCCTCGATCAACATGCCATAGCAGGCCACCGTCTCCTGGCTCCGCGGCAAACGCGGTGTCTTGACCGGCACCCAGGTGCGGCGTTCGGCACGGGGGGGGACCCAGATCCGGCGGGCGAACTGCACATCCGGATCCCGCGAGAACGCGAACGCCGCCAACACGTCCACCGGTTGATCTTCCTGGTTGGCGACGCTGACCCCGACCACACCCCAGGCTTGCGGCATGTACTGGTTCAGCCCGGCAGCCCCGCCCAGCTGGTTGAAACGCACCGGCGTGTCGGACCCCGCAGCCGCCTGGGCACCGACCTGCGCCGCGGCAGTCAGGCTCGCCAAGACGATCGTCCAGCCGTAGATCCGAGGCGAATTCATAAGAACCCTTCCGGCGGCCAAGGGACGACAAACGAGGTCGTGGTGCCGCCTTCAGGCGACTTGGTATCGACTGAGACCGTCACTCCGAATCCTCGGAATCGGGACGACGCACGAATCACTACTCACTGGCCGCGTTTCGCCAGCCAGACCTCGACCGAGTCGACCGACTCCCAGGTCGCGGCCTCCGCCAGAAGCTCACGCAGTTGCTCGCTGGTCAACCGGCGAATCCTCTGCCGCAGGGACTTTGTCAGCCGTCCCCCCTTGGCCTCCAGTACAATCACCACGGACTCGGCAAGCCCCTCGGCAAGCCCTTGTTCCTTGCCGATCTTGAGGATGTCCCGCCCTGCTCTCGTTTCCACGAGTTCCGGCAATTCCCCGACTAACATTTTCTCGATCTCCTGCTTGGTCCGGTTCGGCAGGCGTTGGAGGAGCCAGCTGAGGAAGACCTCTTCCAACGCCTCTTTGACGCCCTTTTTCAGTTTACTGCATCGGATCGAACGGAAGAATCCCCCCGCTTTCTGTTCCAATTCGCTTTCGCGCTCCGCGAGTAGCGGTTGAAATGCAGCCACCAGAGGGTGTTCCGGGCTACGTTCCGCCAGATGCCGCAGTCCCTCCGGGAGGATGATCGACTGCACGACGCTGCTCCACGGTTTGGTCTGAGGATCAAATCGTTCGTCTCCGAAGAAGATAATCCCCTGGACCGCCCGCATCTCGAATTCTTCCTGCACGGCGGCCATCTTCTGCACGATGCGAGTGTAGATGTGCCGGTTTTCGCCGAACTGAAACTCGATGACCGAGAGAGGTGGATCGGGGGCTTGCGGGACGATCACGCCGTCGGTTCGCCGTTCGAGCGTCTTGACCGTCAGAGACCGCATCGCACATTTGCCCACCGACGGCAGTCCCGCCAATTGGAACACCCACTCCGGCTCAGCGCCGAAAATGCGATAAAGCTGTTTGTCAGTTTCCATGACTGCCATCCCTTCAACGCGCTGTCGATGCCGATCTTTGGCCTGGCGGACAGGCTACTACAAATGGCGGATATGCGGAATCCGGGGAAAGGGAATTCGCTCACACGTGCTGGTTGGCGACAACCCCACGCGACCCGAGTCACGCAAACACGTCCAGCGGCTCGTAGCGTTGGCCCAAGATCTTCTCGCTGTCCAGACCCAGCCAGCGGTCCAGCATCGTGGCGTACACGCGGCGGAAGTCGGTGTGGGATTCCGGCGCGTCTCCCACCAGCCGGTCCAGTCGCGGGTGCGGACCCACCAATCCGCCGCGGAGCCGCCCGCCGAACAAGAGCACTGGCGCGGCGTCGCCGTGATCGGTGCCCCGTCGGCCGTTTTCCACCAGTGTGCGGCCGAACTCGGAAAAAGTCATCACCGCGACCCGGTCCAGCAACTTGGAACGGGTCGCGGTGATGACTTTTTCCGAGTTCGGC
>CAYUFW010000075.1:0-8981 GCA_964443915.1 uncultured Pirellulaceae bacterium | reverse complement strand
CGCGCCAGGTCGCGGACGAACGCCGCCACCGATTCCGACAACTGCCGCAGCAGGGCCGCGTGGTTGTCCCGCTGGCCGGCGTGATTGTCGAAGCCGCCGATTCCGCCGCCGCCCAACTCGGCGAAGAAAATCCGGATGCCCAGGTCCGCCCGCATCAGCTGGGCGATCGCCGCCAAATGGCCCGCGAGCTGAAAGGGCGGATAGCCAGCCGCGCCGTCCGCCTGCCGCAGGACGGCCTCCAAACGCTCGCCGCCGGCGTACGCGGCCTGCAAGTTGCGCGAGGCCAGATCCAACAACGGATGGCCGCCGGCCGCCGGCGATGCGTTGCCGCTGGCGGTCGAACCGGCCAACGGCTGCCAGCGCTGCGCTTGCCGCTGCAGTTGCTGGAGCATCTGCCGCTGGCCCGCGTCCAGCGCGCGGATCGCGGGCACGACCTGCTGCTCGGCGTGCAACGCGAAGGGCGTCGCGATCGGGCCCACGAAGATGCCGGGCACCGTCGGCTCGCCCGAACTGGCCGCCAGGTCGATCGCCCGCCCAATCCAGCCCGTCTGGCAAGCTGCTTCGCCCGGCCGCCCGGTGTGCCAGTCGCGCATCGCCGCCTCGTGGTCGCGGTTCCCCTTCGCGTACCCCACGCCCTGAATGACCGCCGCATGGCCCTCCTGGTACAACTTGGATACGGCCGCGAATTCGGGATGAAAGCCCAGCGCAGCGTCGATCTTGTGCAGTTCGCGCTCCGCCAGCCGCAACGTGCTGCGGTGGCGCCCGTAGGCGTCGTCGGCGTGCGGCACGACGGTGTTCAAGCCGTCGTTCCCGCCGGACAACTGCAGGACGACCAGCACGTTGCCGTCCCGCTGGCGCGCGGCCTCCGCCGCCAGCGCGGCACGTGACAGAACAGACGGCACCGCAGGCGACAAGGCCAGCAGTGCGGGCGTCCCAAACATCGATTTCAGCCAGTCGCGTCGTGAAAGAGACATGGTCATCATCCTCTGCAAGAGTCCTAGTCCGCGGGATGCATACCGCATGCAAGCATCTTCGTACTGCGATTGCTCGCCTTCTTGTCTTCCTGCGCGCATTTTGGAGTCGGCGGTTCGCGTGCTCCCAGTTCGGCCAGTGTGTTCTTCAGGCAACTCGCCAGGATCGGGCCAAAACGCGGTTCGGTCTGTTGAAACAGGAAGCAATTCGGCTGCTGCGTCTCTAGTTCCGTGCGCAAAACGGCGGGAGCCTGCTCCGGAATCAGGAACGTCGCCGCCTGGGTGCGATTGTCTTGGTAGACGATTTCCGCCCGATGCTCGCCGGTGGCCCAGAACTGAAAGTAGACGTCCAGCTGCCGCCCTTGACGCTCGCACGCCACGCGCCACCAGCGTCCCGTTTCGACGTGTTCCCAGCGGCCTTCCTTGGGGCCCGTCAGGACCACGTTCTGCAGCGGCTTGTCGGCGTTCAAGCCCAGCAGCCGCACATGGCAATCGGGTCTGCCGTCCGGCGCCAAATCGCGCGTGCCGACGCGATCCGCGTCCGTTCCCAGCAACGCGGCCGTCAGTTGGCCCGCAGCCGGTTCCGTCAACTTCGCGGACTCAGGACTCCGCGATTCCGCCACGGTCACTCGCACCGGTGCGAATTGAAAGGCCGCAACCTCCTTGTCCGCGAGCCCTGCCTGCTGAGCCTGCGCGGCCGTCAAGGCGACGAAATCTCCCTTTCCCCGCTCGTAGATGCGGCGTCCCGCGGCGTGGTACAGCGGGCCCGTACACCACATGTTTCGTGGGCCCTTGGGCAGCGGATGCGAGCCGGAACGCAGAAACGCCAAGGGGTCTTCCTGCGATTTGCTCAGGCAGTACACGAAGAAGTTCTGTACCACTGGCGCACACGCGCCAACCACCGCGGTCTGGTCCGCGACGAAATAGGTCTGGTAGCCCCGTTCTCCATAGCAGGGACACCAGTACAGCGGCAGTCCGGACTCGAAGACGCGCAGATAAGCCGTCGGATCCAGCGTGACGTTCCACTCCTTCTGCGGTCCGCCGGGGCCGTTGCCCGCATTGAAGTAGAGCGCCCGCACCTTGTCCCGCAGCAATTCCGGTTCGCGGTTGTAGGCCGCCGCCACGTCCCGCAGGCTGCCCGTGGTGAAGATCACCACCTTCTCTTGAGATTGCCGCAGAGTCGACAGGATCAGCTCGATCCCGCCCTGACACTCCGGCGGCACATCGGCTGCTTTGTCGCCGCCCGCGTTCAGCCACCGATCGATGCCGATCGCGTACGGCACACGACGGTCGGCGATCTGCAGGATCTGCTCGACCGGCGGACGCCCCATCCGCTGCTGCTGCCGTTCGCCCAGGTCCAGCACGATGCCGCGCACGTCCAGCTCGGGCAGCGAGAACAGCGTCGCCAAGTCATAGTGGTCGTCCGGGTCGTCGTGGGGATGAAGCAAGTCCGTCGAGTAGATCACGGGAATGCGTGCGGGCGGCAACTCTGCCCCAGCCGCCAGCGTTGCCGGCACGCATCCAATGAACCACCCACACGCAAGTCCGACAAGTCCACGACACATGGCAGCCTCCCGCATTCCGCCCTTGGCAATTGACGGTGGCTTTTCGCGCCAATCCCGATTGCGGAGGATAGCGGAAGCGGTGTCACGAAGCAATCAACCTCCCGCGGAAACCGGTTCGCGACGCGAGTTCCATGAAGCTTCGCAGCGACGCCGTCGAATAGGAACTTTCCTCGGGAAAAGGCGCCGAGCCCCCGCGTGCGGACTTGCGGGAATGGCGCCTTGACGGACGCTGACCTGTTGCACTATACCGACGCTGACGTAAGCCGATCCTCCGGGCGACCTGTCGCGTTCGGGGACACGGATGCAGGCCGGCACCTGATGGTCCTGTACGAGGAAGTGGATGAAGAGACCGTCTATCCCGTAACGGCGTACGAAGTGCCGAGGAGTCAGAGACGATGACCATAAGACGCGTCACACGGAACCGCCAATTGTCTGTTGAAGAGGCTGAAAAGTATCGGAAGATCCGACAGCAAGTCGCTGACGAACTCCCCGAACTCGTGGCCCGGCATCACGAACGGATGGCGACGCGCGAGCAACTGGATCAGGTCTTTGCGCAATTAAGGTGTGCTCGTCAAGACAAGGGCCTCAGCCTTGCTGACTTGACGCGGTTGAGCGGAATGGACCGGTCGGCGATCTGCAAGCTGGAAACGGGGCAACGCCCGAATCCCACGGTCGAGACGCTGATGCGTTACGCCGAGGCCGTCGGCAAGCGGCTTGTTCTAACACTGGCTGATGCGTAAACCATCGCCGCTGGTCAGGCCAGCTGGCACGATCCGTTCGTCCGCACTTGTCAGTGATTCTGGGTTGCGGGTTCGCGATTGCAGTGTGCCGTTCGCGTCACCGGAGGCACCGCGCCGACGAGCAGAAGCCGCTCCCGGCGCAAGAACAGCGGGCACTCGGCGACGACGGCGGCCTGCGGCGGTAATGCCGCCCGCAACTGGTTCCAACGGCGATCCGTGGTGATGATGAAGCGGTCTTGGCCCTGCCCGAAGAATTCGGCCGCCAGCGGGCGAGGTTTCGGTTTCCAGGGGCTCGTACCGGCTTCCTCGCCGTCGCCTGCGTCCAGCGTCAGTTCGTCGATGGGCCTGCCGCCGTAGAAGATCCACGTGGGTTCCAGACGACCGAAGGCGCCGACACGCGGATTGCCACCCGCGCGTTCGATCGCGGCCAACAAGAGGTGATTTTGCTGGTGACGGTCCACGCGCGCCGCCGTCCAGCCGAAGAGCGCGGTGGTGAAAGCCACCGCAGTTGCGGCCACCGTCCAGGCGGCTTGCGGAAACCGCTGCCCGCGCTGGAAGGAAAACGCCAAGACGGCGCCCGCCAAGGGAATCAGCCCGATGGCTGCCAGCCACGTCTCGCCGGGCAAGTACTGGCGGGAGACAAACGGGATGGCGACCACGATCACCAGGCCGACGAGGCCCAGCGTCGCGACTGCTGCTGCGGGCCAGCGACTCCAGCCAACCGCTGCGCCGCGCGTCCAGTGCCGGATGAAACAAGCGGTCAGCAAGGCCAAGGCGGGATAGCAGGGCGTGACGTAGCTGGGCAGCTTGGTCCGGGCCAGCGAAAACAGACCCACGTAAACCCCGATCCAGCAGACCGCAAACACGCAGCCCGCCGCCCAGGACTCGCTGCGGCGAACTCGCGCCGCCACATCCGCGACGATCGGCGCTGCGAACACCGACCACGGGAAGAAACCGACGAGGATCGCGACGGGATAGAACCACGGGCCGCCGCTGTGGCCTTCCATCGGTTGAGCCGCCCGGCCCAGATTGTGATCCCAGAAGAAGACCCGTAGGAACTCGCCGTCCGTCCGCCAGCCGACCCAAGCGTACCACGGACCAGCGACGGCCAGCACGATCAAGATCGCCGTCAGCGGCCGCATGGACCAGCAGGTGCGGAGGAAGTGCCGCGGGGCGAACGGACGCAGGCAACGCGACAACCACCATCGCCAGGCCGGCTGACCGGCGGGCCGAGCCATTTCGGGCAGCCGCACAATCAGCAGGAACATCCCGATTACGGCCGTCGGCAGCACCGCGCCGACGGGTCCTTTGGCCAGCACCGCCAGACCCATCAGGCCGTACATCGCCGCGACGGTCGCCCAACGGCGCGGAAAATACGTCCCGTCCGCAGGGAACGCTCCGAGCACATAGACCAGCAGCGCCGCGGTCGACAAGAAAATCAGCGTTGAATCAGGCGTGGCGATCCGGCCCGCCATCGCGAACATCAGGCTGCTGAGAAGACTCACCGCGGCCCACAGACCGACTCGAGCATCGAACATCCTGCGGCCGATCCCGTAGGTCGCCAACGCCGTCCCGACGGCCAGCGCCGCGGACCAGAACCGCGCCGCGAATTCGTTCACGCCGAACGCGTGGTAGGCTGACATGATCAACCAGTACAGCAGGACCGGCTTGTGAGCGCGCAGCTCGGCATTGAACACCGGCACTCCCCAGTCGCCGCGCTGCATCATCTCCAGCGCACAGCCGGCGTTGCGCGGCTCATCGCGGTCCCACAGCCTGCTTCCTCCGAGATTCGTAAACAGCACCACCGCCGCGACGGCCAGAATGATGCCGACGTGAATGCCGGTGCTGACAGATCCGTGATTTCGCTGGTCGTCCATGTCCTTCGGGCTACTCCAGGTGAAACGAACCAAGGCCCATTGCCCGCGATGTACGAGCGTGGAAGTTTAGAAAAACTGGCGACACCAGACAAGATCAATCTCAGCGGCCCAGGGGCAGGCCCGCTGGCCGCCGTCCCCGTGCCCGCGAGTGGGCTCTGTAGTAGAATCCGCCGTTCGCCTGCGTACCAAAGCAGGCCAGGCTCCGATCGTCCGGGCTTGGAGCCGGCCCTGTTTTCGCCGGAGATTTCCGTGTTTTTCGTCTTTGCGATCATCTCGATGGCTGCCTACGCGCTGCACGGCGTGTGGATGGCCCCCTACTATCGCCGGAACGACCAGTTGGCGGTCGTCACCCTGCGCGGCGTGGGGCTGAGCATCGCGATGTTGCCGGCGTTGCTGATTCCCGGCCCGGCGGGAGTCGTTGAAGCCCGCCACCAGCTGCCATGGATTCTGGCCGCCTCGGCCACGGCCCTGTTGGGGAACTGGGCGGCAGCCAATTCGCTGCGCTACTTGCCGATCGGAATTGCCACGGCGCTGAACATGAGTCTCTCGACCCTGGTCTCCGCCGGGCTCAGCGCGCAGTTGTTGGGCGAGTGGCTGTCCGCCGCCCAGGTTGTCTGGATGGGATTCATCTTCCTGGGCGTGTTCGGGCTGGGCGCAGTCCGCAGTCCGCCGGTGGCGTCCGTGACGTATTCGCTGCCGAGGGGGATGCTGTTCGCCGTCGTTTTCGGCGCGGCCCTGGGGACCGGTTTCACGCTGATCAGCCGCGTGTCGCGTTCGCTGGACCCGTTGGTCGCGGGCTACTGCTGGGAGTCGACGATCACGGCCATGGGAGCCGTCGTCCTGCTGCTGCGGCGGCTGGCGTGGGGACGAATTGGCACGGTGCCATCGCGGCGGGAGCTGGCGCGGATCGTTCTGTTCTGCATTCCGGGTGCGGTGGGAACCAGCTGCTATGCGCTGGCGGTCGCGGGCGGCCCCATCGCTATCGTTTCCGCCGTCCTGAGCACGATGATGGTGGTGACCTCGATTTTGGCGTGGCTGATCTACGGCGAGAAGCTGAGTTGGGGCCAGTGGGTGCTGGTCGCCTTCGTGTGCGGCGCCGTGGTGGGGATGCGGTTTGCAGCGGGGTGAGGGTCAGCTGTTGGTCAGCCTTACCAGGCCGACCGTGACGGCCTGGAAAGGCCGTCCTACGGAGAGCGTGTCGTCCAGGTGACGTGAAAGCCTTCCTGCTCCAGCCAGCCCGCCACTTCCGCTGGCGTGCGGTGATCGGACACGGGGAACTGTTCGCCCCAAGGCTCTTCGGCCGCAGCCTCGCCGCTCGCCTGATAGCCGCCCGGCGCGGTCGAACTGCCGGCGCTCATTTGCGTGATGCAGATCTCGGCCAGCCGGTTGCGCAGGTCGGCTGGCTCGCGAGTCGATAACACCAATACCGAATCCGGAAAGGCGATGCGGAGGCCCGCGTAAAAGCGGATCAGATCTTCGTCGGAAACGGAATAGGGGACCTCGAACCCTTCCGGAGCCTCGTGAATCCGCGGCAGGCTGAAGGCCAGCGTCCGGTCCGGGAACCGATCCGACAAGTAGACCGCGTGGCGCATCATGGCCAGCAGGTCGGCGCGAGGTTCGGCCAGGCCCAGGAGGATGCCCAGCCCCAGCCTCGGCATTCCCGCCTCGGCAGCCCGATCGTGCGCTTCCAGCCGCCAGTGATACGACGACTTCGGCCCGCGGATATGGTACTTGGCGTACAGCCGTTCGTCGTAAGTCTCCTGATACAAAGTCACTCCGCAAGCGCCGGCCGCTGCCAACTCGGCATAGGCCTCCGTCGTTTGCGGCGCGATCTCGATGCCTGGCTCGAAGCCGTCGGCCGCCAGCGAACGGATGATCTCGCCGTAGTAGGCCGGCGTCGTCTGGCTGGGAAACTCGCCGCCCACGATCAGGATGTTCCGAAAGCCCCGCCCGCGGAGAATCCGGGCCTGGTCCAGGCTTTCCTCCACGCTCAGATGCCGCCGCACGATCTCCAGCGGATAGCGGAATCCGCAGTACAGGCAGTAATTGACACAATCGCTGGAAACGTACACCGGCGCGTACAACAGGATGCGATGGCGGGCGGCAGGCTCCGAGTCCCGCGGCGGCGTGCCGGGAAAATGCTGTCGCGTCAGCTCCCGCGCCCGCTCGGTCAACGAGGCCAGCGGGTACGCAGGATCGATCGCCGCACAGGCTTCCCGGATCGAGTCCGTGTCCAGCCCTGGATCGTGGACGGCGAGCCGCGTCCGGCGCGGCGTCCGAGGACCGCGTCCTGCAAGTTGCCGAGCAGCGCCGTCCAGCGCGTCGACCAAGGTCTCGTCCTGCGGCGTCAGCGCTCCGGCGTGTTCGTTCAAGTGCTGATATCGCCACCGCTCGACTTTTTGCGCCAGATCGGCCCGCTCGGCCGGTGATGCGGCTGCGGAGGTGTCGAGTGCCCGCGCGACACGCGACAGCAGGTCCAAATGGTGCTGTGCGTGGTCGTCGGTGGCCCGGATCCAGTCGGCAAGAGACTCAAGCTCCGGATGCGTGTACGTGCTCATCGCGTCTTCCCAGTTCTCCACTTCTGTTACCGAATCCTATCGCGGCCGGGCAGAATTGGAAAGTCACGAGTCGTTCACCCGTCGCGCAGAATCTCTTCGGCGGCGTTCTTGCCGCAGGCCCCCATCACGCCGCCGCCGGGATGCGCGGCGGCGCCGCACAAGTACAACCCGCGAAGCGGCGTGCGGTAATCGGCCCAGCCGGCGACCGGCCGCAGGGCAAACAACTGGTGCAGGTGCATCGCGCCCTGCATGATATTCCCACCCGTAAGGCCGTACGTCCGTTCCAGGTCCAAGGGGCTGAGCACCTGGCGATGCTCGATCGCCCCCGGCACGTTGGGGGCGTAGCGGGCCAGCAACTCGATGCAACGGTCGGCAAAGTCCTCCTTGATGTCGTCCCAACTGCGGCCCGCCAGCCGGTACGGCGCGTACTGGACGAAGATCGACATCAGGTGCTTGCCTTCCGGCACGATCGTCCGGTCGACGCTCGAAGGCAGCGTCAGCTCCAGGACCGGCTCGCTGCTGGGCCAGCCGTACTTGGCGTCGTCAAACGCCCGCTCGATGTAGTCCAGCGTGGGGCAAATGTGCATCGTGCCATGATGGTGGGGGGCGATGCCGGTCGACGGGTCGGCCCGGAAGTTGGGCGGCTCGGCCAGCGCCAGGTTGATCTTGGCCGACGCCGAGCTGTGATCGATCCGCGCCACCGCTTTGCGGAACGCTTCCGGCAAGTCCGTCGGCACGCACAACCGCTCGAACGTCACGCGCGCGTCCACGCTGGACGCCACCACCGCCGCCTCGATCACCGTGTGGTCGGCCAGCGACACGCCCAGCACGCGGCCGTTGGAACTGAGGATGCGCACCACTTCCGCCTCCCGCCGCACGTCTACGTGCAGATCGCGGCAGGCGGCTTCCAGCGCGTCGGCCAAGCCGCCCATGCCGCCTTGAACGTAGCCCCAGATGCCGCGCGCGCCGCCCGCCGTGCCCATCACGTGGTGCAGCAGCACGTAGGCGGTGCCCGGCGACGACGAAGGGGCGAACGCGCCGATGACGGCGTCCGTGGCGATCGTCGCCCGCAGCACTTCCGCCTCGAACCAGCGTTCCAGAATCGGCCGGGCCGCGCCCGTCACAATCTCGACGGCCTCCGGCAGATCGTCGCCCAACTCGGCAGGGCTTGATACATTTCCCACAACCGCGACGTGTCGCGGAAACGCTTGGTGACGCCGACCTTGCGCCAGGCTTTGGACAGGGGCAGCACGTCGGGCGGCGTTTTGGC
>CAYUFW010000074.1:0-28208 GCA_964443915.1 uncultured Pirellulaceae bacterium | reverse complement strand
CGTTTGCCGTGCCAGCGGGGCACTTCGGCCGAGAAATCGTGCAGGGTCGTACGCCGAGGCCCGTCCAAAGCGCCGATGCGAAAGCTGATCGCGTCCGACAGCGCGGTGTCGTCGTCCGCGGCCGCCAGCAGGTAAACCGCGGCGTAGTCGGCCACGGGGACCTTGAACAGCGGCCGCCGGGGATCGCCGGACAGTTCCGAGCCGCGATCGTAGGACGCGTAGTAGCTGCTGGGATCCTCCTGCCAGTCCGGCCACTGGGCGGACTTGAGAAACAAGTTGTCCGCCGAGAGCGAGGCGACCAGATCGAACGGCACGCCCGCGACCACGATGTGCCGGCTGGGAAACTCGACGCCGACCCGATCCGCGGCGTACGGCTCCAGCCGCACCGGCACGTACAGGCCGGCGGTCGGCACCTCGCCTTTTCGCGGCTGAAACGGACCGTCGGCGGCAAAACACATGCTACAGCACAAGCAAAGAGCGGCAGACAAGCGGCCGCGAACGGTCAACAATCGTCGCGTCATCCGGTGATCTCCTTGCCGTGGTGGGGGACGATTTGGAGTGCGGCGCCTTGTCGCCGCTTTGGAGCCGACTTCTCGTCGCGTCGGGCAGACCGGGTTCCGCGATTTCGCCTGGCTCACGTCTGCAGCGCTGCTGGCGTTCAGCCAAAGCGGCGACAAGGCGCCGCACTCCACAACCTTGCCTCAACGCGAGGGTAATTCTCCTTCTTGCCAGGGAGCTGCATAAGACGGACGCTGGACGTAGCGGTTCATGCCCAGATCCAGCCGGCCGCACGCACCGGGGCGGAGACGAACCTGGAAGCACTTGCGATTCACGTCGGCCGCTTGATCTTTGTGGCGGGCCGTGGTGAAGCGATGTTCGCCGAACGCGCCGGCCTGGACGATCACGTCGCGCGGCTCGGTCGCGTGCAGGTTGACCAGCTGCACGGAGACGCCGTCGGGCGTCACGCGGTCCACCAGCGCCGCAACGTCGGGCGGCAGGCCCGGGCGTTTTCGCAGCGGATCGAAATAGAACAGCCGGCAGTGCAGCAGGCCGCCGTGGTACACGTGGTTCGGGCCGCCCAGCATCAATTGGACGAGGCCTTCGAGCACGACCGGATTCCGCTGCTGCCAATGATGCACGTCCTGCACGGTCGGATCGCTCGTGTCGTTGCGGATCAGCCGCAGCCGATTGAGGCTTTCGGCATAGGTGGCCCGGAGGATCTGCTGCGGGTAGTCCGGATTGCGGCCTTCGATAAAACCCAGCCACGCCAGGGCATGCTCCCAGTCGCCTTTCTTCTTGTCGTAGCTGAGCGTTTCCTGCGGAGTGCCCTCGGTCAGCGTTTGAATCCGGCGATGGTCCTGCGGGTCCTGCGAGACGTACCACAGGTAGACGACGTGCGCCGAACTGATCGGCCGGTAGTCGTACCAGCCCTTTTCGCCGTGCCGGTGCGGGACTTCGGCCTGGCCGGTCTCCGTGGTCCTGTGCCGCTCCGCCAACTGCAGCACCGAACGGGGCAATTCCAGGTACTTCGGGTCGCCGCTGACCAGGTACGCGTTGCTGCCGCCGATCAGCGTGGACTCGACCTGGTTGAACAGCCCGTGCGGCCAGCGCCAGCCGTAGTAGCCGCCCCACCACTTGCCGTCCATGTTCTCGCCGATCTTGCCGCTCGGACCCACGTTGTCCGGCAGGATGCCGCCGTTGGCCCGCATCCGCTCGGTCCAGGCCGTCACGTACTCTTCGATCCACTGCCGGTATTTCGCTTCGCCGCGGTACATGAAGGCGTTCAGCACCAGGCTGGTCGCCGTCAGGTTCAGCGGCACGTCGCCGCGCATCATCCGCTGGTTCATTGCCTGGAGAATGAACGGAAAGCGGGCGTCGTCGATCCAAGCGTCGCTGGACGTGACGTTCGGGATGTCGCCGTATGGCAGCGGGTAATCGGCCAGCACCGGGCGGTGCGTGACCCAGTCCTCGGCCGTGTTGACAAACCGCGGCCCGCGGCTGCCCGTGATCGGCGAGCGGATCAGCTTCCGCTCGGCGTCGTAGTTGGGGGCGGCCGGATCTTCGCCCAAGTACAGGCCGGCAAACCGCCACGACCGCTCGCGGAACTTCGCGTCGGCCGGGTCGGCCAGGCCGAAGAAATAGAAGTTGGTGTAAGCCTCCCCGTGGTGCATCCAGTCGTAGTACGCGTCGAACTCGTTGTAGACTTGCCCGTACTGCGTGAACTGCCCGGTCACCGCCTCCCACAGCCGCCGCGACAGGGCGTTAATTTCCTGCGGCCCGCCCAGGGCGTAATACAGCGGGAAGTTGTAGAAGCTCTCGTACCCGTCGTCCGAGCCGTCCATGCCGGGCCACTGCTCGCGCCAGATCAGCGTCCCGTCCTCGCGCGTGTACTTGCGGACGAACTCCAAGGCCGCCGGGTACAGCCGGTCGAGCAACTGGCGTTCCCACAGCGCCCACTCCGGCGGCGCGGCCGACTCGCCGATTTCGATCGTCAGCAAGTCCGCGCTCCCGGTCTGCGGCTCGGCGGCTTGGCCGTCCGCCGACGGGTGTCCCAAGACCGCCGCCCCGAGGAGAAGACAGAACATCAGCATTGGGAGCGAATGATCGCAAGCGTTCAGCATGTGCAGGGCCCTCCTTTGCCCGCCATGATAGCCGATGCGGCGGAGGCAAGGAAGCAAGCCCGCGGCGATGACGAGCCGGCACGCCGCCGAGAAGAGGACGGAACCCGCTCGCTCCGCGCGGGGCGACGCGCCGGGCACGGCCGCTTCTGGAAACGGCGACGAAAAGCGGTATCATGCTGAAGATCGTCGGGCTGTCCGTATTTCCTGACACCATTCCACGGAGCGCATCATGCCTCGACCACACTCCCCCTGTTCACACGGTCAATGGGATCTCGTTTCTTCGTCCGCCGCGGGATCTGCCGCGCTGTCGCGTCGGCAACTGCTCGCCGCGGGGGCGGCCGCGCTGGCCGCGCCGCTGATCGTGCCGCGGCACGTGCTCGGCCAGGGCCAGACGGCTCCCAGCGAGCAGCTGAACCTGGCGGGCGTCGGCGTGGGCGGCGTGGGCTTCGGGCAACTCCAGGCGTGCGAGAACGCCGGCTTTCGCATCGCCGTCCTCTGCGACGTGGACCAGCAGTACGCCAAGAAAGCGTTTGACCGCTGGCCCCAGGCCCGGCGCTATCGCGACTTTCGCGAGATGCTCCAGGCCGAGGGCGACAAGATCGACGCCGTGTACTGCGGCACGCCGGACCACAGCCACGCCGTGATCTGCATGGCGGCGCTGCGGCGGAAGAAGCACCTGTGCTGCGTCAAGCCGCTGACGCGCACGATCCACGAGCGGCGCTGCGTCGTGGAGGCGGCGCGGGCGGCGGGCGTGGCCACCCAGGTCACCGCGTCGCCGAACACCAGCGAGGTGGCCTGCCGCACCTGCGAACTGATCTGGGCGGGCGCCATCGGGCCGGTCCGCGAGGTACACACGTGGTCCAACCGGCCGCTGTGGCCGCAGGGGATGGCGCGTCCGGCCGGCGAGGATCCGATCCCCAGCCACCTCGACTGGGATCTCTGGATCGGTCCTGCGCCGATGCGTCCTTTCAAGGCCGCCTGGCCCGAGGACCACTTGGCCGTGTTGCAGGTCGGCGCGCGGCACTCCCGCGGCGTGTATCATCCGTGGAATTTCCGTGGCTGGTGGGATTTCGGCACCGGCGCGCTGGGCGACATGGGCTGTCATCACGTCAATACGCCCTATCGCGCTTTGAAGCTGGGCTCTCCCGTCAGCATCCATGCCTCCTCGACGCGCGTCCTGGCCGAGACGGCTCCTCTGGCTTCGATCGTGGCGTACGACTTCCCGGCGCGGGAGGACATGCCGCCGGTCCGCGTCGTGTGGTACGACGGCGGGGTCAAGCCGCCCTGCCCGCCGGAGATCACGCAGCGGGCTCTACCTGACGAGGGCACGTTGTACGTCGGCGACGAAGGGCGGATGCTGGGGCCGAAGATCCTCGACCCGGAGCGTGCGGCCAGGTTCGAGAGCGTACCCAAGACGCTGCCCCGCCGCGCGGGCACGTGGGGCGAGTGGCACGAGGCCTGCCGTGGCGGCGAGCCGGCCGGCTGCCACTTCGAGTGGGCCGGTCTGCTGACCGATTTCGTGCTGCTGGGCAACATCGCCATCCGCACCCGCAAGATGCTGCACTGGGATGCCTCCCGTGGCATGTTTTCCAACGATCCGGAGGCCAACAGGTACCTGCAGGAGCCGTCCCGCGACGGCTGGTCGCTGGACGGTTGAAACGTGGAATGTGGTCCAGGAGCCTATCCGAAAACGTCCCGACGGGCAGGAATGACCATCCTACCTGGACGTTTTCGGATAGGCACAAAGTCGCCTTGCTTGTCGGGACGGGACTGGCTGCTCGTCCTCAGAAGACGAACGTGTCGGGGGACACGTGGAAGTAGCGGGCCAGTTTGCCGATGTGCGCGCGGTTCAGATTGCGTTTGCCGCGAAGCACCTCGGAGATCGTCGAGACCGCGATGCCTGTGGCCTCGGCAACCTCGCTTTGGCTCACGCCGCGAGCTTCGATCAGATGCGTCAACAGATCGGCGTCCGAGACCGGCCGGAGCGGGTGCGCCTCGGTCTCGTACGCCTCCACCAGATCTCCCAACACTTCCAGGTAATCTTGCTCCTCTCGCTTCAGGGACGGTTGGCTCAAGAGGGCGTCGATCACGGCTACCGCCGCGTCCAACTCCTCATCGCAGCGGAGGGGACGCAGCGGGAAACGGAGGATCAACTCCAGGTATCGGTCTTTCGCTTTGCCCGTGTAATTCAACGTGGACACAGACAGTCCTCCCTCCAGTGCCCGCGGTCGTATTCCGCGTGCGTCAACACGTGCCGGATGTACAACCGATCTCGATTGAAGTGGATCACCACAATCAGCCGGAACTTGTTTCCGCCGATGTTGAAGACCGTGCAACGGCCGACTTGATCCGCATGGGGATACACCTCTCTCACGTCGGCAAACTTCTCCCAAGTCGCGCGTTCCGCGGTGCGATGCCACGCCCGCAGGACCGGCTCCGCGTCCGGCCACTTCTGCCAAAACTCCCGGAGCTTCTTCTCAGAAATGACGTGCATCCGTCTCCTCCCCAGCCCGAACGGAACACATCAAAGTGTTTTCGCAAAATGCGAATACGTCAAGCCCAGATCGTTCGAGTTGGTACTTTGGTGAACGCCAATTGGCCCTGCCACTCGATCGGGTCAGCGGTGCAGAGCGCATCGCCCGGAGCGCTGCGGGGCCCGGCAAGAAAAGAAGAACGCCAACCTTGCGGCTGGCGTTCCTCCTGACCTTCCAACTCCTCGCCCGGTTATATTTCACGCGCTTTTGGTCTGCGGCGCGGGCAGCTTGATGCAGCGATTGCGGCCCTCGATGAAGTCTTCGTCGATGCGGTAGGTGATCCCTTCGCCGTGGTCGGGCAGTTCGTACATGATGTCCAGCATGGCGTCTTCGACGATCGACCGCAGGCCGCGTGCCCCCGTGCCTTTTTCGTGGGCTTTGCCCGCGATGGCCCGCAGCGCGTCGGGCGTGAACTCGAGCTTGCAGTTCTCGATCTCGAACAGCGTCTGGTACTGCTTGATCAAGGCGTTCTTCGGTTCCGTCAAGACCTGGACCAGACCCTGCTCGTTCAACGGCATCAGCGGCGCCACGACCGGCAGGCGGCCGACGAATTCGGGGATCATGCCGTAGTGGATCAGGTCCTCCGAGGTGATCTGGCCCAGCGATTCGGCCGTGCTCGCCTCGCTACGGTAGCTGGCGGGCTGGCCGAAACCCATGGTCCGCCGTCCCAGCCGCTTGCGGACGATGTCTTCGATGCCCACGAAGGTGCCGCCGCAGATGAACAGGATGTTGGTCGTGTCCATCTGGATGTACTGCTGCTCCGGGTGCTTGCGGCCGCCCTGGGGCGGCACGTTGGCGACCGTGCCTTCGAGCATTTTCAGCAGCGCCTGCTGGACGCCTTCGCCGGACACGTCCCGCGTGATGGAGACGTTGTGGCTGGTCTTGCCGATTTTGTCGATTTCGTCGATGTACAGCACGCCCCGTTGGGCGGCTTCCAGATCGAAGTCCGCCGCGTGCAGCAGCTTCAGCAGCAGGTTCTCGACGTCCTCGCCGACGTAGCCGGCTTCGGTCAGCGTCGTGGCATCGCCGATGGCGAAGGGCACGTTGAGGATCCGCGCCAAGGTCCGGGCCAGGAGCGTTTTGCCGGAACCCGTGGGGCCGATCAGGAGAATGTTGGATTTGTCGATTTCAACGTCTGTGCCGTCCCAGCCCAGGGACAGACGTTTGTAGTGGTTGTGAACGGCGACCGCGAGGACCTTCTTGGCGGCTTCCTGACCGATCACGTACTGGTCCAGTTGCCGCACCATCTCGCGGGGCGGCGGGATTTCGTTGAACAGCTTCTTGGTGGGGCCCCGGCGACGTTTCTCTTGCTCCAGGATCGACTGGCACAAGTCGATACACTCGCCGCAGATGTAGACATCTCCGGGACCCTCGACCAGCGGCCCAACGTCACGGTAGCTTTTTCGGCAAAAGGAGCAGAACGCGTTTTTCTTGGTCGTGCTGCCGCCCTTCCGTCCGCCCCCCATGTCCTTTCCAACGGGCATACTTACTCCTTTCCAAAGCCCACTAGCGATCTCCCCGTCTTCGAGGGCCGCGAGCGGTCCAATCTCCAGGTGTGGCTCGACTCAGCCACCCGGCGATCCATGTTCGCCGGCGGCCGCTTGATGGGCTTCCCTGTCCGCTGTACTCGAGCTGTCAACGATGTCGGTAACTCCCATATCGCATTCCGGGGGTGTCCGAGAACACAGAAGATTGTTGCGGCGGATCAACCGACACAACCATTGGCACCCAGCCTGACGGCGTATTGGCGTCCACGGCTCTATTCGTCGCCTTCCGTATCCTTAGAACCCACGTCACGCTGCAACTTCGTACCCAGCACCGATTTGATCTGTCGAAACTCCTCCGGCGTGATTCCCCCGTGCTCGCTCAGTTCGCGGAATCCCGTCAGCCACTCGCTAGGCCGCGGCTGGCCGCTGTCAGCGCGATTCCGGAACCACTTCACAACGTAGACGGCAATCGTGCAGAGCACGATCAGCACAGTCACCCAGATTACCGCCTGGGCCGGTGTGGAGCGGACGAATTCCAGCATGACAGGAGACCCGCGCCAGCGACATGGCTGGCCGTTGGCGTTTCCGGTTCAGTCTTGCCAATATTATGCACATTCCACCCTGTTGGTAAAGCTTTCGCCAACGTGTAAGTGCAAGGTTTCTCGGCTCGACCTTCCCGTGTCTCCCCTCTTGCCACGGTGCCAGATGGCCATTCCTGGCCAGCTCGGGCGGCAAACCGGCCGCCCTGACAGAAATCCGGCACGGGAGTCCCCGCTGTCGAGCAGCGGTTGACACCAGCCGGGACGACTCCTACGCTAATCCTGCGTCGTTTTCCGTCCCGTCATTCCCGTGTCGTCTGACCATGTTACGTCGCCCGCGGGCGGCTGGTTCACGGAATCTTGAAATGAAAGAAAAACCTCTGTCTCGGGTCTTGGATTGCGGCATCGTGGCGGTCATCCGTGCCAACAGCGGCGAACTCCTGGCCGATGTCGCAGAAGCCTTGCTGGCTGGCGGCGTCAACGTCATGGAAATCACCTTCACGGTCCCCGCAGCGGTCCGGGTCTTGGAAACCGTCGCTCAGCGAATGGGACACCGCGTACTGTTGGGGGCCGGAACGGTACTGGACGCCGAAACGGCGCGGGCCGCGTTGCTCGCCGGCGCCGAATTCATCGTGTCACCGAATACAAACCTGGACGTCATCAGGCTTTGCCGACGCTATGACAAGCTGGTCATGCCGGGAGCTTTGACGCCTACCGAAGTCGTTACGGCATGGGAAGCTGGAGCGGATATCGTCAAGATCTTCCCATCTGAAATCACCGGCCCGAAGTACCTGAAAGCCCTCCACGGGCCGCTGCCCCAGGTGCGGCTGATGCCGACCGGCGGCGTCGATTTGAACACCGCCGCCGAATTCCTTCGCTGCGGGGCCTGCGCGCTGGGCGTGGGCGGTTCCCTGGTGGAAAAGAAGGCGGTCGAGACGGGCAACTTGGCGCGGATCGAGTCCCTGGCGCGGCAGTTTGTCCAGATCGTCAACGACACTCGCCAAGCCCTGGCGGACGCTGGCAAATAGACATCCGTGGGGATTCATCTCGTCGATGACTGGACTGCCCACTGAGGCTTGACCTGCTGACACCGTTCAGGACGTCGCGTAGATTGTTTCCAGGCGGTCAATTTTTGCGCCCATGGGGGAATCCAATGTTCAGCACTTGCCTCCTATTCCTGGTGTTTTCTGCATCCGTTCCGGAACAAGACGAGCCCGTCTTGAAGAACGGCGGTTTTGAAACAGCGGTTGCCGCCCGGCCGGGTGCCGATGGCTTGGTGAATGGCTGGAAACTGGTGTCACCGCCCCAGGTGCCCGCCCACTGGACGCCCAATCCGGCATACCCCGGAGAGTTGGCCGTCGTCGAGTCTCCGGCGGAACAGGGCGGTGCTCACAGCGGCCAGCGGTTCGTCCGCATCGCGGCGCGCGAGCGTCACGCCCACCTGTACCAAATGTGCGAAGGATTCCAGTCGGCAAAATGGTATCGGATCTCGGCCTGGGTTCGAGGCGGCGCGGTGTCCTTGAGCTTCTACGAGTACTTTTCGTCCGGCAAGATCGGCGGCCAGGCGGTCTGGCAGACGACGGCCGCTCACGCCCAGTGGAAGCGGATCGAAGGTTTCTATCGCCCGCCCGCCGAGGGCTATCTGCGTTCCGCGCTGGCCATCTCCGTGCCTCCGGGCGCGAGCGCCGACGTGGACGACGTGGCCGTCGAGTTGATGGACCTGCCCGCCGTGCCGGCCGGTCCCGACATCGTGCTGGAGACCGACGCGGTACGGCTGGCGGTTTCCTCCCAGGGGCTGCTCCGCGAATTCCGTTCCAAGCCGGCGGGCCAGGACTACGCTGTGGCCGGAACTCCGGTCAGCGTGCTGGACGCCGTGTGCCGCGGCGTGGTCACGCCGCTGCACAGCTTGACCCGCGAGGGGGACTTGATCCGCGCCCAGTTCCTCGATCCCGAGGTTCGCGCCGCTTTGCGCGTTTCATCCCGTGGCCGCCACGTTCAGTTCGACGTCGTTGAGGTCCAGCCAGCTGACCTGGAAGAGCTGACGCTCCGTTTCCCGGTCCGCCGACTGGCCACCGTCGGCGGGGCCTTCAACGCCACCTACGACAACCAGTTCGGGATCTGCCTGTTGGGCGTCACGGAGAACACGTATCAGCAGACCGTCTCCCACGGGGCCGACGTGCTGAGCCTTTCCGCCCGGTGTGCCGGCAAGCATGGGATGGCCGGCGCGCGGTTCGCGCTGGTCGCTGCCGAGCGGGACCAATTCGAGGCGGCGATCATGGAAACGGAGCGCGAGAACGGCCTGCCCTGCCCCATGCTCGAAGGCAAGTGGGCCCGCGTTTCCGAGCCGGTGCGGCGGTCCTACCTGTTCATGGTCGACGCGAAAGAGAGCAACGTCGACCAGATCATCGAGTACGCGAAGCTAGGCGGCTTCGGAACGGTCATCTTCCTGAAAAGCAACTGGCTGGCCACGCACGGCCATTTTCAGATCAACACCGACAACTTTCCCGACGGCGTCGCCAGCCTCAAGCGTGCCGTAGCCAAGATCCACGCCGCCGACATGGGCGCCGGGGTCCACGTCTTCGGCCCCTCGATCTCTCCCAACGATCCCTACATCACACCCCGGCCCGACGACCGCTTGGCATCCGTGCCTTGCCCGCCGCTGGCCGAGGCGGTCGACGAGAAAGCGACCGTGCTGGTGCTGGACGGCGAACCGAATCTGCCGCCCAAGGCGCCGCGCAGCGACGCCTTTCCCGGCTACCACATCCGCGTCGGCGATGAGATCATCCGCTACCAGAACCTGGAACTCGAGCCGGCGCCCCGCTTCGTCGGCTGTCAGCGCGGCGCGCTGGGCACGAAGGCTGCGGCTCACGCCAAAGGCGCTGAGGTCAAGGGCCTGCTCACCATGTGGGGCTTCTTTCTGGTGGATCCTCACAGCACACTGGTCGAAGAACTCACCGGCAACTTTGCGTCGGTGTTCAACGAGTGCGATTTCGACATGGTTTACTTCGATGCCAGCGACGGGATCAGCGACGCCTATCTCGACCGCTGGTACTACCTGAACAAGCTGCACCTGGGCTACTACCGCAAGTTCCAGAAGGACGTGCTGTACCAGACGAGCAACGGCACGGGCAGCAACCTGGTCTGGCACATCGTTCCCCGCAGCGCGTCGGCCGACGGTCACGGCGATCTGAAGAAGTACCTGGACGAGCGGCTACCGGGGATGGAGGGCATGGCCGCGAATTTTACCCGCTCCGATGTCGGCTGGTACTACATGTTCGCCGACGTCCGGCCCGACCAGATCGAATACGTCTGTGCCAAGACGATCGGCCTGGACGGTTCGATTTCCATCGAGACCTCGCTGGCCACGATGGACCAGCACGCCCGCGCCCGGCAGATGATCGAGATGGTAGGCCGCTACGAGCAGTGCCGGCTGGCCAGGCCTTTTTCCGACAGCGTGCGCGAGCAACTTCGCGAGCCCGGCAAAGATTTCAAGCTCTTTCGCAACGGCAACGGCAGCGGCTGGCAATTGTACCGTGCCGTTTACGAGGAGCCCCGCTATGTGGAATCGCTGGACGGCACACAGAACGTGTGGACGATCCGCAACGACCAGCCGGCCGCTTGCCCCCTGGGCGTCGAGATTGCCCGCGGCTCGCGCAACGTGCCGACGAGCGACTACGACCAGCCCGGCACGGTCACGGTCGAAAGCTTCGATGATGCGGCCGCCTTTCGCTGGGACGACCAGGCCCGTGCCAAACGCTACTTCCCCGGCGCGGACGTGACCTTCACGGCCGAAGGGGCCGCGAAACAGGGCGTCAACGCGAGCTTGGCGACCACGAACCAGGGGCCGCGAGTTGGCAACGGCTGCGCGGTGCTGGCCGCCACGAACACGGGACCGCGCGGCGGCTGGTGTGCCGTCGGTCGGAAGTTCCCCCAGCCGGTCGATCTGAGCCGCTGCCAGGGTCTGGGACTTTGGATCGACGGCGACGGCAAAGGCGAGACGCTGCGCCTGCAGCTGCATGACGCGGCCGGCCGCAGCGCGGTCTACAACGTGCTGGTGAGTTTCGCGGGCTGGCGGCTGTGCGTGTTCCGCACTTCGGAAGCGGCCGGGTTCGACTGGTCGAAGACCGCGCGTCTCCTCGTCTGGCTGCAGGGCCTGGCGGGCGGCACGTCGTTCCAGGTCCGGCTCGACGACCTCCGCGGCCTGCCCGAATTGCACCCTGCGCCGCTCCTGGTTCAGCCCGCCGTGCAGGTCAACGGCCAGACCGTCACGCTGCCCGTCCGGCTGGACTCGATGCAGGCCCTGACCGCCGCGGGGCCGGACGGCATCCGCTTCTGGCCCGGCGGCATGCAGCCCAGCCAGGCCGTCGACGCGGCGGCCTCCGTGCTGATGCTCCAGCCGGGCGAGAACCGGATCACCTTCTCCGCCGATACGACCGCCGGCTATCCGGGAGACATCAACGTGCTGCTGTATCGGATGTGGCCAATGGAGTGAGCCGGCCCATCGGGAAACGGATGGTGATCCGCCTGAACCAGGCGTCTGAGCGATCGATTAGGGTAGCGCGCCCGTGCCCAACCGGTGGAGAGGCATGGCGGCGCCGGCAGTCTGAGTTGAGGTTGACAGCCTTTCGCACAAGGGGATGACACATGCAAACTGACTCGATCCGATTTCTATTACCGAGCTTGGTGAGTGCCATGATCAGTACCGCGTTGAGCACGGCGAATCAAACAGCGCAAGCGGATGAGCCGCTGGTGTTCATCTCGGCCTTCGCGGCGGGGGACGAAGGTGCCATTCACGCTTTTCGGTTGGATCTCAAGACCGGAAACCTGAAGCCGGCGCAGCGGACGAGCGGCGTCGAGCACCCGTTTTTCCTGGCCGTGTCGCCGGACCGCAAGTTCCTGTATTCGATCCACGCGGGCAAGTTCGGCGGCCCGGAAGACGAACAAGTTGCCGCCTATGAGATTGTCGGCCGCAACGGGCAGTTGAAGCTGCTGAACCGGCAGTCGTCGCGGGGTTCCGCTTCGTGCTACCTCGACGTCGACGCGACCGGCAAGACGGTGCTGGTCGCCAACTATTCGACCGGCAGCGTCGCGTCCCTGCCGGTGCGTCAGGACGGCTCGCTGGGCGAAGCGTCGTCGTTCTTCCCGCACGCGGGTTCGAGCGTCGATCCCAAGCGTCAGCAAGGTCCGCACGCGCACTGCATTGTGATCAGCCCGGACAACCGTTTTGCCTTCGCGGCGGATCTGGGACTCGATCAAGTGCTGAGCTATCGGCTGGACGCGGCCGCCGCGAAACTCTCACCGCACCGGCAGCCTTTTGTGAGAACGCCGCCCGGCGCGGGGCCTCGGCACTTGACCTTTCACCCCAACGGCAGATGGATCTACGTCATCAACGAACTGAGCAACTCGGTCACCGCCTTCGAGTACGACGCCGAATCCGGGATGCTCGTCGAACGGCAGACGGTCCCGACACTGCCCAAGGAGTTCGACGGCACGAGCTACTGTGCGGACGTGAAGATCACGCCCTGCGGCCGCTTCCTGTACGGCACGAATCGCGGGCACGACAGCCTGGCTGCGTATCGCATCGCCGCGGACGGCCGGCTGACGCTGATCGCCATCGAACCGAGCCTGGGCAAGGGACCGCAGAACCTGGCGATCACCGCGGGCGGCGAGCTGCTGCTGTGTGCGAACATGCCCGGCAACAACGTCGCCGTGTTTCGCATCGATCCCGAAACCGGCCGCCTAAGTCCCGTCGGCCAACCGGTCTCGATGCCGAGCCCGTCCTGTATCCGGCTCCTGTGACCGTGGCGTCAAGGCCCGCGCCAGACTCGCTGCCAGCCGATTGCGTTCGAACGGTTTGGTGAGCACCTCGCGGACCCCGAGCTGGCGGACTTGATTGGCCGCGCCCGCCAGTTCGTGGCCGCTGCTGAGGATGATCGGGATCGTCGGCCGAGCGCTCAACAGCTGCCGCGCCAGTTCGGCCCCGTTCATTTCGTTCATGGACAGGTCCGTGAAGACCAAGTCGAAGTCATCCGGACGGCTGCGGAACGTCTCCAGGGCGGTCCGCGGGTTGCCCAAGGCCGTCACCCGGTAGCCCAGGCTCTCCAGAAGGCCCTGCACCGCATCGCGGCAAAGCGCATGGTCGTCCACCAGCAGGACGCACTCGCCGTGACCGACCGCGGGCGCTTCCGGCAGGTCGGCGGCCCCGGCGCCTTGCGGCTCTTCCGGAAACAGCAGATGACACGTCGTCCCTTCCTGCGGACGGCTCTCCACGGCAATCGCGCCCTGGTGGTCCAACATGATGCTCTGCACGACCGGCAGCCCCAAGCCCGTGCCCTGGCCATCGGGCTTCGTCGTGAAGAACGGCTCGAAGATTCGTTCTTGGACGTCCGGCGTCATCCCGCAGCCACTATCCCGCACCGTCAAGCGGACGTAACGGCCGGGGGGCAGGCAGGAATACGGGCCGTTCGCGTCGGCGTCCAGGTCGAAGTCGGTCAAGGACACGGTGATCCGCCCGCCGGCGTTGCGGCAGGCGTGGCAGGCATTCGTCCAGAGGTTGATGACGGCCTCTTGGACCTGGGCCGCATCGGCCAGCACGGTGCGTCCGGTGGAGGGAATGTCGGTTTCGGCTTCGACGTTCTCCGGCAGCGTCGCTTGGAGCAACCGCAACGCTTCCCGCACGACCGGCCCCAGTTGTACGGGGCAGAGCCGCTGTTGGTCACGGCGGCTGAACGTCAGCATTTGGCGGGCGAGACCTGCCGCTTGCCGGCCCGCGGCGATCACCAGATCCAGACGCTCGGCGGCCGGCGCATTGGCGGCGCAGGCGGCCCGCGCCAGCTGGGCGTTCATGATGATGGCGCCGAGGAAGCTGTTGAAGTCATGGGCGATGCCGCCCGCCAACTCCCCCAGGGCTTCCATTTTTTCCGCCCGGCGGAGGTGTGCTTCCAGCCTGCGCAGCGTTTCCTCCACCCGCTTGCGTTCCGTGATGTCTTCCGCCACTTTCACGTAGTGCGTGATCCGGCCCGCAGCGTCGCGGACCGGCGAGATGGCGGCCGCTTCCCAGCACAGTCCGCCGTGCTTCGTGCGGTTGGCAAACTCGCCTCGCCACTCGCCGCCCGCCGAGACGGTCTTCCAGAGCCGTGCGTATTCGGCCTGGGGCGTCTGGCCCGACTTGAGGATCCGCGGATTCTGCCCACGGACCTCTTCCAGCGTGTATCCGCTCACGGCGGTGAAACGCGGATTCGCGTACTCGATGTGACCCTCGAGGTCCGTGATCACGATGACCGCCGGGCACTGCTCCACGGCATGGTACAGCTGCCGCAACTCGTCTTCCGCCTGCCGCCGGGCCCGCCGCTCGTCCGCCTCCTGCTGGCTGTGCTGTACGGCCGGCCCGAGCCGGGTCAGGCGGTCTTTCAGCAGGTAGTCGTTGGCACCCGCGCGGATGGCCGCCACCGCCGTGTCCTCGCCAATCGTTCCCGAGATCAGGATGAACGGCAGTTCCTGGTCGCGGATCCGGACCAATTCCAGCGCTTCCAGACCGCTGAAACGGGGCAACGAGTAGTCCGCCAACACGATCTCCCACGACTCCCGATCCAGGGCGGCCGTCAGCCCGGCGGGCGTGTCCACTCGCTGCCACTCCACGGCATAGCCAATACGCTGTAACTCGTGGACCATCAACTCGGCGTCGAGTTCCGAGTCCTCGACAATCAGGGTCCGCAGGGCCCCGGACCGGGAAACGCGGTCGGACAACGGCGTTTCTTGCCTGGTTGCCGGGAAAGACTTGCCGATATGCACTAGCTGGCCCTCAACGCCGAGGATGTGGATCTTGTTGCAGTCGTTCTGTTGGGCCGAGTTGCCCTCCTGGGGCCGCCGCCCCAGGTCTGTCACGTGCGGCACGCGGAACCTACGTCGCGCCGTCCCCAACGCCTGGTCCGGCCGCCTCGGCGGAGGGCAGAGTGAAGAAGAACGTGGCCCCCCGTCCCAATTGGGCCTTGGCGCCGACGCGGCCCCCGTGCCGTCGGATGACGCGCCGGACGAAGGCCAGTCCCACGCCGATGCCCTCGAATTCCTCCGGGCGGTGCAGCCGCTGAAACACGCCGAACAGCTTGTCTGCGGACGCCATGTCGAAGCCCGCACCGTTGTCCCGGATCGTGTACAGGTTCTCCGCACCCTGTCTGGTCCCGGAAATGCAAATCTGCGTGGACGGCTGATGCCGAGTGTACTTCAACGCATTGTCGAGCAGATTGTACCAAACCTGCCACAACAAACTCGGATCGGCCCGCGCCGCCGGCAGTTCCTCCAGGCGGAAGTCCACATCCCGATGCGCCGCTTGGACCGTCAGTTGCTCAAATACCTCGCGGACCAGTGCCCGCATGTCGATGTCCGACAGGCACAAGTCCTGCCGCTCCATCCGCGAGAAATACAGCAGGTCTTCAATCAGCCGGCCCATGCGGCTCGCCTCGCCGCGGACGACGGCCAGCGCCCGTCTCCCCTCTTCGTTCAACAGCGCACTGTGCTCTTCCTCCAAGATCCGGGCGAAGCCGTCCACGATCCGCAACGGGGCACGCAACTCGTGCGAAACCGAGCAGGCGAAAGCCTCCAGTTCCCGGTTGGCGAGTTCCAGCTGCGTCAGCCGCTCGCGGACCTGCGTGAACAGACCTTCCGCGCAGCGGCTGCGCGGCCGCGCTTCCCACCTCGACAACGGGCTGGCGCCCTCGATCAGGCCACACGGACCTTCGCCCCTCGTCGCCGGCGCTCGTCCTTCGTTCGCTAATACCGCGCTCATCTCATGTTCTTTCCTTGCGGCCCGGCCCCTTCGTTCCTAGGAGTCTGTCCGAGAAATCGTATCAAGACACAAAATATTGTGCAAGCACCCGACTGATAGCTGCCACCTATTGTGGTTTTTTCGAATTCTCCGACAGACTCCTAGTCCGCGGCCGATCCATTCGTGACCGTCGCCTGAGAGGCGGCGATTTGCGTCGCCGGGCAGAGTGCTTCGGACTCTGCCGCGGCGGCCTTGTCTTGTCCTTCCTCACCCAATCCCTTCCCCAGCAATCGCTGGACGACAAGCAGTTCCAGCGTGTCCTTTGCCAACTCGCGAACGTGGGTGTCCAACAGCCGCCGCGCCTCCTGCAGAACCCTTACTTGGAAGCACGTTCGGCAGATCTGCGTGCGCAGGATCCGCCGCACTACCTTTCTGAGAGGATCAGTCAACGCCGAATCCGGCGCTCCGGCAGGCAGTTGGAGTTCGCCGCAGTAGGGGAAGGGACGCCCTTCCGAGGAGCCAAGGTACGAGGGCTGCATGGTCACTGCTCCGTACTTCTTCGCACACTGGACGCTGGCCGAGGCCGGAAGAACCACCGACTTCTACCCGATCCATCGAGACAACACGTTCGAACGCACGCCCTCCGGCGTGACGGCTACCGCGTTTACGATTCCGTACGTGCCTGGCGGCAAGAGCACGGAGTACGAAAACGTGCCGTCGCTGTTCACGCTGGTAGAACCCGTCACCTCCCCGGTGAATTCGACGGTCAGGGTGGACGGCGAGGAATACACTGCCTCGCCCTCGAAAACCCAGATGCTGGTTGTCCCGGCCCTGGCAGTAAACGCGCTGAGCACCGGATCCGCTGACACTCCACCCGGAGTCACTCCACCCGGCGGCGGGCCAGGAGGCGCGCCTGGAGGCGCACCCAAGACCGCGGTTGGCTCCCAAACCAAGCCGGAGGCGTCGCTGTCGAGGGCGCTTGGCAGGTCGGGCGCCAGGGCTTCATCGGCCGCTTGCAGCATGGCCGAGCGAGCTTGGATGAAATCGGCGAAGTAGGGTCCCAGCACCCTCGCAGAAACGGCGGTCTGCAATTCGGAGTTGGTCGCCGCCGTATTCCAAAGCCCGGTGAATCCGCTCAGCAACCGCTCCCGCTCAACCGTGACGCGATCCGCGAAGGCCGCTTGCAGCGGGTGGCAGACCCGGAGGTCATCCGCCGCTGCCTGGCGGGAAAGCACCGCTCGGGTTTCGGCCAGCAGCATTTCGATGGTATCGGCAACGCCGGGAGGCGCGAGGGCGTCGCTGGTGGGCTGCGGTCCATCCAGAGCGTTCGCGAGCATTGCCCCGGACTCCGCGAGAACGCCACTTAGCCCGGCGTCCGCGTTGCTCTGCAACGCGACGGTTGCCTCAGCTGGCTCGCTATCGACAGGCGCGCCGACATCGTCCAGCAACTCCGCTACGGCCGTGGGCGAGGCCGTGCTGAGGGTCAGCCGTCGTTCGAGGGTTTCGAATCGCAAGGGGCGTCGCGCAGCCGCTCGGCGAGAACCATGACGGCGCGACTTGTCCCGGACCGGGGATGACAAAAGAGGGATGAAGGCCACGGCTGTATCTCCTGCTGATCGGATGAATTGGGGACCCGTCCTGAACGCCGATCGCACGGCTTGAGCATTTCAGGTCGCCCAGAGCAAACACCGATGAAGCAGTCGAGAACCGGCCGGCACACCGGACAGGAAAAACCGAAAAGATCGGAGAATTCTTCTTCTACCGTTTGCCGAGGCGGTCTCCCGCCCCCCTTGCCTCGCGGTGAGAACCAACCAACCGCTCGCGTATGTCAGGATACAGATCGACCAGAAGAGGGGCGGGAGGCGGGGCCGCAAGACCGGGACGCGACTTCAGTAGCTGCTGAAACCGCAGATCTTGCCCCATTTTGGGTGCGAGAGTGGCAAGTTTCTCAGGGGGCAAGTGATATCGGTACACGGCCGCCTGGCAAGCCATCCATGCTTTTTCGGAAAAGTATTCCTGGGGAACGCCGGCCGCCGGATTGGGCTGTCCGCGGAACTGCTCGGACGCCCAAGCGTACATTAACGCCGCGAACAGTTCCAGGTCGGCCGATCCGGGTCCGCATTGCCGCGCGGCCTCGATGTGATCTGCCGCGGACAGCAGGTACGCCGCCGCACGGGACTCGTGGGCTGCCCGCGTTTGTTCCACCTTGGGGGCGCGATCCGCTTCTTCACAAGCCAGAGTCCATTCCACCTTCGCCAAGTTGTAGTGTGCGGCCTGGAGTTTAGGATTCAGCCGGATGGCGTCCTCCAGTTGCACTGCGGCCTCCGCCAGATTCCCTTTTCTCGCCAGCAGGTAGCCCAGGTTGTTGTGTGCGGCGGGCGTGCGAAACCCCAGTTCGATCGCCTTGATGTAGCAGGTCGCCGCGTCGCCGTCATTTCCCATCTGGACGTGGTAGCAGGCCAAGCTGGCTGCCGACTCGGCCCATTGCGTCTGCAGCCAGCTTGCCGTGAAGATGTCGCGCGCGGAATCCAGCCGCCCAGTCTTCAGCTCGGCCCAGCCCTGCAGGAGCCGGGCTTGAACGAAGCCGCGGTCGGCCTCGACCGCGCGGGCGAAACACTCTCTGGCGGCGGAGAAATCGCCCTCGTCCAGACAAACGATTCCTTGTTCGAACTGGCGGAGGTGAAGCGGGGAACGCGAGGCGAGACCGATCCCCAGGGCCGCGGCGGCCAAGACTGACATCAAGGCCGCGGCCGCCGCCTCGCGCCGGTGCGCATGCAGCCAACGCCGGATGCGAGGAACGGCGCGGAGTTCGCCGCGCAAGCGCTCGGCGACCTGCTCCGCCGATGCCGGCCGGTCGTCCCGGTCGAAAGCGAGGCAGGCGGCAATCACGTCGGCCGCCGCCGGGCTCACGGTCCGCTCCAGTTCGCCGCGCAGGTTGCCCCCGGCCTGTTGCTGCTCCAACAGCCGGCGTGCAGTCTCCTTTCTGGCGTCCGGAGGCGTGTCCACGTCGAAAGGAAGCCGGCCCGTCAACAACTGAAAGAGCGTCACGCCGAGCGCGAACAAATCGGCGCGGGAGTCGATCTCCGGGAGGCTTGCCGGATCGCTCGCCAGGACGAACCGCAACTGTTCCGGTGCCATGTAGGGGAGCGTTCCTCCCATGACCGCGGCGGCGCCTCCCTGTTGCATGGAGAGGTTGAAATCGAGCAACAGGGCCTCCCCGGCTGCGGTCAACAAGACGTTCGACGGCTTCACGTCGCAGTGGCAAATGCCCTGGCGGTGGGCAAAGGCCAGGGCCTCGCAGAGTTGCGCCCCCGTTTCCAGAATCGCCTCGGCATGAGAACCCCGGCGCAACGTCCAGTGGCCCCGCCCCGGCGCGGACCGCGGTTCCCGCGTCGCGGCCCCGCACCGTTGGTTGACACGTTCGACGGCCTTCAGGATGTCGGCCCCGCGGCGGCCAGCGGATCCGGCGGCGAAGACGATCGCAAGTACGTCGGCCAACGTCGCGCTGCCCAGGTACGGCATGCAAATCCCGGTCAGACCGGGCAAGGTATCCGAGCGTACCGAGTGGATGGGCACGATGTGAGGGTGTTCCAACCGGCCCAGTCGGGCGGCTTCCTCGTTGGCCTGAACGCAGAGTTTGAGGACGACCTCGCGGTCTCCCAAGTCTCTCTCCCGGGCCAGAAACACCCGCGAAAAACCGCCCCTCCCGATTTCCCGAACGAGCGTAAAGCCGGGCACGTCCTCGCCCGCCTTCGGCCAGATCGGGGCCGCGGGACTTGCGAAGGCATCCGGATGCTGTTGGATGTACTGATGGACCTCCAGCACTTTCCGGAGCGACGACGCGACGGCGGGGAAACGCCTGGCGAACGCTTGCGGGTCAGCCGGCTCTCCGGCGTCAATTCGGCGGCAGAATTCCTCGTACGCCAGATCCACGACGACCGAGCGGTACTTCGCCAGGCCGGGGTGCTCGGCCAGGACCGCCGCCGCGTCGAAGGACTCCGCCGGGTCGGTCCGGGCGATGATCGCCGACGCCAAAATCTGCGCCTCGTCGGCATCCAGTTGCATTCGGTGGGAATCGGCAAGTTCGACGTTCATGCCTGCCTTTCCCAGCGGGCACGCACCTTGCTAAGCACGCGATGCACTGTCTTTTCGCTCACCCCAAGCTGGCTGGCGATGTCCTCCAATGTCTCGCCAGCGACGCGCAGCCCCACGATCCGGCGGGCGCGGGACGAGGCGCCGTCCACCAGCCGTTCCCACTGTTCATGCGCGATCGCGACTTGGCTCGGCCGCGGCTCTCGGCCGGGGACGTCGATTTCCTGGGAGCCATCACCCGCCAGGGAGCGCTCGCGAGTGACGTCGGCTTTCTGCGTCTGCAGCTGGTGCCGGCATTCGTCGACGACTTTGTTGTTCGCGACCCGCGTCAAGTAGGCAACCAGTTGGCCGGAGTGTTCGAACTTCGCCAAGTCGTGACGGGCACCGAAAAACGAAGCCCACACGGCTTGAACGAAATCGCTGGTATCGAACTTGGGGCGGAGCCCACGGTTGAGACGGCGCCGCACGGCACGGCACAGATGGTCCCCGTACAAGCCCAACAGCCTCTCCACCGCGGACTCGGAGCCTGCCGCGATCTGCTCCATCAACGCCCGGAACTCAATTCTTGCTTCGCTCATCGGCCCCCCCACAACGATCGACGTTCGGGGAGGCGAGTCACCGACACTCCCCTTGCCGACAAGGCGCACCCGAGCGGCGTCCCTTCCGTCCTGCCCATGCGCGGCACGGCGACACTTACCGCGTATGTTAACCGGTGCCCGTGACGTCGGCTAGATACATGTTCGGGCTAAAGGCATCCCACCACTCAGAGCATGAGCGGTCCCACGCTCCCACGTCGTCAACTTCGGCCGGCTCTCCCGCGAAGGTCGGCCCCGCGGCGCCACGGTCTTCCGGAGCCGCACGGACCCGGCCTCAGTCGTCTGCGCAGACTTGAAGACCCGTGGATTCCGCCAGCGGACTTCCTTCTGTGCATGACCCCTGGCGGTCGTGGCTACCGGCTGCCACACCAGAGCACCACCGAAACGTTCCCATGCACGGACCATCGACTCGGCGCCGGGAACCGAGTAGGTGATGGCTTCCCGTTCCTTGTTGGCAGCCTTCCAGCGTGCCGTGCGTTCGCCGACGCGCTCCAACAGGCACACGTTCAGCCGGCGGATCTCCTCCTCCGCCCGCCGCCGTTCCTGAGACCGCGTGCGGATCTGCCGCGTGCCAAGATGAGCGTCCACGCCTTGATGTCCTGACGTTTCGCCGGTAGGTTGGTGCGCGGCGAAAGAAGACGGCAGGGTAACCGCCATTCCGTGCGGGGCTGCGCCGCTCAGGCGGGCCAGCCCAATCCGCGTGCGGGATTGGCATTGAGGAGCGATCTGTGAGAGAAGCAACCAGCGATCGGCCGGAGAGCATTGCGATGGACCTTGCCGCGCGACGGCCAGAGTCTCTTGACGAGTTGGATCGTGCGGATCGCCCTGTGACGGAGTTGCAGTGGCAGGCCCGGCTACGGCAGGAGGAAGCCAGGAGGCGGCAGTTGCTGGCCTGCCAGGAGGCCGAGCGCCGGCGTTTGTCGCGGCAACTGCACGACGAACTCGGCCAGCTGCTGGCGGCGATCTGCATGCGCTTGCACGCGGCGGAGGATCTCGGCGGACAGGTAGTTCGTCCGGCCCTGGACGCCTGCTTGGCGATTGCGGAGCAGGCCATCCGTCAAGTGCGTGAGTTGTCGCACGACTTGTGCCCCCCGCTGTTGGACGACTTCGGTCTGCTGCCCGCCCTGCGTGGGTATCTGGATTGCCTGGCGGAGCGCGCCGGCCTGAGCGTGGGTCTGGTCACGTCGTCCTCGTTGGATCCGCTGCCGGACGAGTTGCAGACGGCTTGCTTCCGCGTCATCCAGGAGGCTCTGGCCAACGTGATCCGGCACGCCTCAGCGCGGCACGTGCGAGTTGAACTGCGGCGGGATGCGGAGGCGGTCGAGTTGACGATCCGCGACGACGGCGTGGGGTTTGATCCGCAAGCGGTCGAGCGGTCTTCGCGGCGGTCCGCCTCATTCGGGATGACGGCGATGCGGCAAGGTGCGGAAGTGCTGGGAGGCAGCTGTTGGATCGAATCGGCTCCCGGACAGGGGACCACGGTCCAAGCCCGCTGGCCGTTGGGGGACTGGCTCGACGGCGAGTTCGGGAGGCAGCCATGAAGACCACTCGGGTCTTGCTGGTGGACGACCACCAACTCGTGCGGGCGGGGGTGCGCGCCTTGATCGACAGACTGTCCGGGTTTGAGGTCGTGGGAGAGGCCGGCGATGGCCGCGAGTCGCTGCAACTGGCGGCCAAGCTCCAACCGGACCTGATCTTGATGGACGTCCTGATGCCGGAGTTGGACGGCGTGGATGCGACCGCTCAACTGGCCGCCATCGCGCCGCATTCGCGGGTGCTCATGTTGTCGATGAACTCCACCCCGCAGCACGTGTTGCGCGCCCTGCAGGGCGGCGCCGCCGGGTACCTCCTGAAGAATACCAGCCCGGCGGAATTGGAACTGGCGATGCGCGCCGTGGTCCGGGGAGAAACGTATCTCAGTCCGGCCGTCTCCAAACACGTCATCGAGGCGTACGTCCGGCGGGCGGCCGTCCCCGACAATCCGCTCGACTGCTTGACGCCGCGACAGCGTGAGGTGCTGCAATTGATCGCCGAAGGAGCGACCACCAAGGAAATCGTCCGCAAACTTAACATCAGCCAAAAGACGGCCGAAACCCACCGCACTCAGTTGATGCAGGAGCTGGACATCCACGATATTGCGGGCTTGGTTCGGTTTGCGATCCGCCACGGACTCGTTTCTTCCGATACCTGACCGGCGAACGGCGGGCGCGCGCCTGGCGAACGGCGGGCGCGCGCCTGGCGAACGGCGGGCGTGAGCCCGCCGGTGCGCATGGCGTGCGGTCCGAACCACCGTGGGGCTGGCGCCTTGCCGCTCACGGGGCATCTGACAGTTCTGACTCGAACTAGCGAATGGTGGAAAACAACAAGGAGACTGCCATGTGTCACCAGCGTGCCGCACTCGCCGTCCTGACGCTCGCAACGCAGTTCGTTGCCGCCGCCGAAGCACCGCCGCCGGCGGAAATCCAGCACGTCCGGCACATCGACCTGGTGCACTTCTCGCACACCGACTACGGCTTCACCGATCATCCGGTGGTCTGCCGCGATTTGCAGGTGCGGTTCCTGGACCTGGCCATCGACGGCGCTCTGGCGACGCGCGAGCGGGCGCCGGCCGAGCGGCTGTACTGGACCGCCGAAACGACCATCGCCGTGTGGGATTGGTGGCAAGCGGCATCGCCCGAGCGGCGGGAGCAATTCCTGCAGGCCGTCGCTTCGGGCCAGCTGGAGATCTCCGCCCTGCCGCTGAACGCGACGCCGTTTCTGGACCGGCGCCAATGGCAGACCATGCTGCACTGGCTGCCGGACGAACTGTGGGACCGCGTACGTCCCAAGGCGGCCATCCAAAACGACGTCAACGGTTTTCCCCGAGCCGGGGCGCTGGCCCTGCTGGACCGCGGGATCCGCTACCTGTTCACCGGCATCAACGAGGACAGCGGCGGGCCGCCGCTGCCGCGGCCCGCGGCGTTCTGGTGGCAGATGCCCGACGGGCGGCGGATGCTCGCGTACTTGAACTACTCCTACCCGGCGGGCTACTGGTTCTTCGAGCCGGTCGAATGGCGGCGAGGGCCCGTGCCGCGTGCCGGCGACACGCGGTTCCGCCCGCCGCGCAACGGCGATTTCCTGGCCGCGGACGAAGCGTCGGTGCGCCGCGCTCATCAGCATCTGGTGAACCGGCTGAAATCGTTGGAAGCCGGGGGCTACCGCTATCCGCGTCTGGTGCTGTCGATCACGAATCAGTGGCGCATCGACAACGACCCGCCGTTTCTGCCGTTGGGCGATTTCGTCGGCGCGTGGAACCGGCTGGGCCTGCAGCCGACGTTGCGGCTGACGACGGTCACGCCGGCGATGGAAGAGTTGGAGCGCGCCGTCGGCGACCAGTTGCCGACCCATGCCGGCGAGTGGACCGACTGGTGGGCCAACGGCACGGCTTCCGCGCCGCGCGAGGTGGCGGCCAGCCGCTTGGCCAAACGCACGCTGGCCGCCGCCGTTTCGCCGGTGTGGGGCGACGTCGAGCCCAACGCGCAGCGCGCCGCCGACGGCATCCTCCGCGATCTGGCGCTGTTCGACGAGCACACCTGGGGCTCCAGCAACAGCGTCGCGCTGCCCTACAGCCTGGATGCCCAGGCCCAGTTCAACGAAAAGGCGGCTTTCGCTTATCGGCCGATGGCCCGCGCCGAATGGCTGCTCGCCCAACGGGCGCGCACGCGGCTGGCCCGCGAGCCGGAGGGACTGTACCTGGCCAACACGGCGAAGCAACCCTGGTCGGGCTGGGTGTCGATGCCCGCCTCAGCCTTGCGCGCGGACTACCGCTCGGTCGAAGATCCGGAAAGCAAGCAAGCGGTGCCGATCGTGTTCGAAAACGGTCTGCGTCCGTTCACTGCCTCTGCCAATCCGGGCGAACTGACGCGGGAAAACACGGCCGCGACATTTCCGGACAACGCCCCGCGGCAAGTCGCCAAGTTCTGGGTCGAATCGTTGCCCGCCGCATCGATTCGCCGGCTGAGTTTGAGCACCAATGAGCCGCCGCAGCCGAGCCCGCCGCCCAGCACGCTGGACAAGATCGACCGCGACGCCGGGGGGTGGCCGACCGGC
Source organism: uncultured Pirellulaceae bacterium (assembly GCA_964443915.1). Lineage (GTDB taxonomy): Bacteria > Planctomycetota > Planctomycetia > Pirellulales > Pirellulaceae > Anammoximicrobium. The sequence continues at coordinate 3,489 of CAYUFW010000074.1, read as the reverse complement.
GTCACCTGGCGCGGCATGACAGCGCCGCTGTTCACCGAGGGACTCGGCCAATTCACGTCCGTGACCGTTTCCGGCTTCGCGCCCCGCTGGCGTGCGCGGGACATCTGGACGGCCTCCGACGCACAACGCGAACCGTTGCGGGCCCAGATGCTGAAATCCGTCGCCGCCACGCCGGACGGTCCCGCCACGGTCGAGGACGGTCCCTACCAGCAAGTCATCACGCAATGGCTGAGCCATCCCCGGCTGGCCTGGGCCAACCGCCGGCTGGAGCTTTGGAAACACCAGCCGCGGGCCCGGCTGACGGTTCGGCTCAACCGGCTTTCCTCCGAAGATCCCGAAGCGTTCTTCATCGGCTGCACGCTGCCCTGCGACGGCGTGACGCCGCAGACCAGTTGCGGCGGACAGCCGTTCGTGCCGTTTGCCGACCAGGTGCCCGGCACGTGCCGGGACTACTTCGGCATCGACGGCTGGGTCGAGTACCGCCGGCCGGAGGGCTGCTGGCTGTGGGTCAGCCGCGACGCGCCGCTGGTCACGTTCGGCGGCCCGCAAGTGCTGGCCAAACGCCGCGAGATGCCGCGCGACATGCACCGCGTGCTGGCGATGGTCTTCAACAACTTCTGGTACACCAATTTCGTCGGCGACAGCCACGGCGTGATGGAATTCCAGTTCGACTTGTGCTGGTCGCCCGCCAATGGTCCGGCCGCCGAAGAGCAGGCGGAAACGCTGCTGGCCGAGCCCACGGTCCTGATCCAGCCCGCGCTGGCCGAAGACCCGCTGGTGATCCGGCGGCTGTACACGCCTTAGGCGGCGGGCCGCGCCGACGGGTCAGAGGCTTTCTTTCGCTTCTTGGAAACAACGCATGACTGAAACGCTGCTGGCTCCCACCTTCCTGTTCCGGTTCTCCGTTCCCTGCCGGCGCTTCGAGCCGTTGTGGCCGGCCAAGGGGACCGAACTTGGCCCGGAGTACGCCCTGCCCAGCTTCGGCGAACTGGAAGGTCGGCCCAAGTTTGCGGACGTGCGGGCGGCCTGGAGCCAGGAGGGGCTGCTGTTGACGGTCCAGGTCGCGGGCAAGAAACAAAACGTCTGGTGCCGTGCATCGCGTCCGGAAGACAGCGACGGACTGCACGTCTGGATCGATACCCGCGACACGCACAACATTCATCGCGCCAGCCGGTTCTGCCATCGGTTCGCGCTGCTGCCCGCGGGCGGCGGGAGTGCGGAAACGCAACCCGCTGCTCGGCTGCTGATGATCAACCGCGCCCGCGAGAACCCAAAATCCGTGGCGGATTCGACGCTCGGCATCCGCGCTCGGGTCCGCTCCGGGGGCTACGCGCTGCAGGCGTACCTGCCTGCCGCCGCGCTGACCGGCTTCGATCCGGCGGAGCATCCGCGGCTGGGATTCACCTACGCGGTGATCGATCGGGAACTGGGCTGGCAGACGTTCACGATGGGCCCCGAGTTCCCGTTCGACGAGGATCCCAGTCTGTGGGGCAGCCTGGAACTGGTGGGCAGATCATGACTTCGGCAAACGGTGGGCGTCAGCTCACCGGTTCCCTCAGGCGGACGCGCAGAGACCGGAAAAACACCGGTGGGCTAACGCCCACCGTTCGCCAAAACGGCCTTGCCAAAGTGATCGCGCAAGCGCTGAGACGTCGCCGCGACTTGTCGCGCAACGTCGCCCGCTGCCAGTCGGCCTTCCTCGACCAGCACTCCCGCCAGATCCTGCAGCGCCGCTTGCGACAGGGCCGGATCGTACAGCAGCATCAAGCGGCGTTCGATCAGGTCGTCCAGCGTGGCGGCCCACTCCCGGCGGATGACCCAGCGCACCAGCGAGCGCGGCAAGGACGTGCCGGAAACCCAGGGGCCGGGCAATTCCTCCAGTCCCGCCAGCACGGACTCGGCGCGGCTTCCGTACAAGCTCCAGATCGCCCGCACGCTTTCCGGCGGCAGCCGGAAGCGGTCCCCCAGTCGCTGCCACTCGGCCTGTAACTCCGTTTCGCCGCCCGGGTACGACTCGCCGCCGGGTATCGGCCGCTGGCGGGAATTGCCCAAGACCGGCCGCCCCAGCCGTTTCAGGATCGTGGCCGCCGACTCTTCCGCCAGCGAACGGCAGGTCGTCAGTTTCCCGCCGATGATCGAGTACATCGGCACACCGCCGCCGAGATGTCCCTCCATCCAATGCCGACGAGTGACCGAGGCCGGCGTGGCGCCGCCGGTTTTCGGCAGCGGCCGCACTCCGGAGTAGTGCAGGTGGATGTCGTCGCGCGTCAACGCGATCTGCGGAAACAACTGGCGGACGACGCCGACCAGATAATCCAGCTCGGCGTCGGAGGCCACCGCGTCCGCCGGATCGCCGCTGTAGGGCAGATCCGTCGTGCCGACCAACGTGCCCTGATCCCACGGCAGCACGAACACCGGCCGGCCGTCTTCCGCTTCGGCGTACACGCCTTGACCGCCCAGCGCCTCGGCCAACGGCCGGTGGAAGGTCAGGAAGTGACTGCCTTGGGTGCCGCCGATCAGCGGGCGCGTGATGACGTCCAGTTGGGTCAAGGTCCGGTCGACCCAAGCGCCGGTCGCGTTCACCACGGCTGCCGGCTGGACGCTGCGCACGGGCTCGCCGCCGTCGCCGCCCGTACGGCGGATCTCCGCGCGGTCGCGGACCAATTGAACTCGATGGTACGTATACAGCGCAAACTCGACGCCCTGCTCGTCGGCCAGCGCCCGGGCGTCTTCGACCAACGCCACCACGAACCGCTCCGGATACAGGATCTGCGCATCCCAGTAGGTACACAGCCAGCGGTAGCGGTGGGCATCGACGGGCACCGACCCCGCCGCGCCGACACGCGCTGCCGCATGACGCGGCAGGTGCGAGTCGCGGGCGTACAGATCGTAGAATCCGAGACCTGCGCGGACCAGCCACAAGCCGCGTTCGGCGGCGGGCGCGTTTCCGCCCAAGAACCGCCGGATCGACGGCAGCCACCCGCCGGTCCGCTTGCCGACGGGAATCGCCAACTGCAGCGGGCGGACGTAGTGCGGCGCCAGCCGCAGCAGCCGGTTCCGTTCTTCCAGCGATTCGCGGACCAGCGAGAACTCGCCGTACTCCAGATACCGCAGCCCGCCGTGGATCAGCCGCGACGAATAGGCCGTCGTGCCGTAGGCCATATCGGCCGTGTCCACGAGAATCACGGGAACGCCGTTCAGCACCAACTCGCGCGCCAACGCCGCGCCGTTGATTCCGGCGCCCAAGATCACCACGGGTTGATCAGCAGCTGGCATCAAACGACCTCATCGCGACGGGAAAGCACGGGAAAGCGGGACAGGCATCCTCGACGCTTGCCGTCGAGTCATTAAGGAAAACCGGCCACGAGGGCAACTCGCAGAACGCAACCTTTGATCCTCGCCGCTCGTCGGCGAGTGCTTCAGGCTAATTGGCGGTATCCCCATCTCAGCCATCCATCCTGAATCTCCCGACGGCAAGCGTCGGGGATC
>CAYUFW010000073.1:23661-28312 GCA_964443915.1 uncultured Pirellulaceae bacterium | reverse complement strand
GCGTTAGCCCACCGGTGGGTTTGGTGCGAGCGGGCCAACCCCGCTGAAAAACCGGCGGGCTAACACCCACCGTTCGCCAATCGCGTTGGCGATTCAGCCGACGTCACACAGGCGGACTAATTCGTCGTGCCTGCCAGATGCCGCTGGAGGAAGCGGTACGCCAGCGTCCGGGCATCGTCCGGAAACGAATGCGGGGCGTCCGGATAGGCGGCTTCCAGATGCTTGGCAGCCTGGTGCAGGTCGTAGACGGCCTTGGCGGCCTGCATCGCATCCCGAACGCCCGCGACGTCGAAGTCGCTGTCGCGCGTGGCGGCGCAGGCAAGGAACGGACGCGGCGCGAGCGTGCCGATCAGTTCATGGAAGTCGAACGGAACGCGGGCCGGATCGTTCTGGAAGACGGTCGCGAGGCGAGGCATGTACCGCGGCCCAGTCCAACTCGGAATGTCGTCCTTGTGCAGGTTCGTGAAGCCGCAACTGGAGACAATCGCCTTCAACCTCGGCTCGAACACCGCGGTGAAGATCGCGTTGTGTCCGCCCAGCGAATGCCCGATACAGCCAATCCGATCCGGATCGACTGCGGAGAGCGATTGCAGCAAGTCCACCGCCCGGATGTTGTCCCAGACGGCCTTCATCGAGCCGCTGACGTAGCCTCGTTCCGGCTGGAAGTCATACGGATGCTCGCCGAACGAAGGATAGTCGGGCGCAAGCGTCACGAAGCCCCGCTCAGCCAGTTCCAGCGCATATCCAAGCGTCGGATCGCCACGAATTCCGGCTGGTTCGTCCTTGCCGACGCCGGTCGTCTGTTGCAGGCAGAGCACCGCGGGGCGCTTGCGGGTCGGGACGTTGGCTGCGGATTCGGCCTCGGCGGGAATGAACAGATACGCGGGAACGCGGTCGTTCGCGTCGGACTGATACGTCAGCTTCTTTCTGATCAGGGGCCGGGCCACTTGCGGCGGTTCGAGCTGGATCGCCTCCGTCACCTGGACGTCGAGCGGGACACGGCTGAGCGGACTTGGCAGCGGCCCCATGGCTAGTTGCAGGTTCTCGACGATGTGCTGCCGCCGAATCTGCCAGTCTTCCACGGTGCGGACCTCGTGCCGCCGCCCCTCGCGATCGAGCCAGTACAGCAAGGCGTGGTGTTCGCGATACTCGATCGGCGGCGGCGCCGGTTCGAAGCGGCCGACGGGATAACCGGCCTCGTACGAGATGATGAACTCGCCGTTGGTCGTCCGATAGCGGATGGACTCGTGCCGCTCGAAGTCGCTGGGGCCGGAACGTCGGCGCGCGTTCTCCCAGTTCGGCGCCAGGTGCTTTCCGGCCACCGTCAGCACGATTTGCGTCCGGTTCCCCAGGGCATGGCCGGTGCTCGTGAAGACCGCGCCGTCCAGATCCGCTTTGGTCACGAACTTCGGTTCCACATCCAGTCCCGCCTGCCTCATCGATTCCACCATCTCGACGGCATCCGCGTACGGACACGTCGCATCGTCGGTGCCGTGAACCACGACGATTTTGCTCGTCGCCCCCAACTGCTTCATGGCGGCAAGGTGGCCCGGATGACCCACGAACCGCAATTCTTGCTCGTCGATCGACAGGTAGCTCTTGCTCTGTGCGTCGCGGCTCCAGCGGGCGTTCAATCCGCTGCCGCCCGGCAGATTGAAGGCGATATCGTCCGACAGCTTCTTCATTCCGCACAGATCGACGACGCAGGCAAACGTGCGCGGCGCCAGCTTGTTGGCCATCAGCGTCACGTTGCCGCCCCCGGAACCGCCAGTGCAATACAGGCGGTCGTCGCGGAAGGTCTTCCCCTGAGACTTGAGTCCGTCGCGCACGAACCACAAGGCGCGGAGTGCATCCAGCGCTTGCAGGTAGCCGAAGTCGTACGGTTCGGGACCAGCGACCGAGTCCGTCTTGCCACTCTGCAGATAGTTCACGCAGACCGCCACCACGTTCAGGCGCCGAGCCAGCTCACGGGGATCAGCCGTCCCCACGCAATCGGTCCCGCCCCAGTTGTGCAGCGTCAGCATGATCCCGGTCTGCGGGGTGACGCCTTCCAGCGAACCGTTGAGGTAGTGAACGAGCACGCGCACGTTGCGAGGTCCGGGACGCTGCGGCCACTCCTGAGCGGGAATCTCGACCGCCGCATCTTGCGCTGGGAGTTTCGGCCAGCCCTGCGCGAAGCCGCGGCCATCGGACGTGAGAACGAACGCCAGGCCAACCAAGAACAGTCTGCACGAATTCATCAATCCTCCTCCGGCGTAGACGCATCGAACGATACTCAGTTATTGATTCGATGGTCCCTGCTCTTTGAATTGCTGCAACAGCCAGCGGCAGTTGACGACTGTTTCCACCAAGTCCAACGGCAAGTAGAAGTACTGGCACGAGGGTTCAAAGCCGGTCCGCGATGTGAAACGGATACTGGCGATAGGCGTCGCTCATGAGGGTCCACGCTCGGCGTGCGTGAGACGCTGCTGCGGGGCCGAACCGTTCGCGCGCCAGCGTATCCAACGCCGTCCCGACGCCGGGGACCGTCGTGCGGCTCAATCGCTGAGCAACGTGAAAATTGGGCGACGGGTAGCCGCCCATCGTCCAGCCGATCAGCATTCCGTCTAGCTTGGCCGGCCTGACGGCATTCCAGTATCGCCACACGAACTCGTGTACCCGGTCAGGGAAATGAGCGCTCACCAAGGCCGCCCGCGCGTCGCCCTGCGGTAAAACCGTTTCCGCGGCAGCACCATCTCCCGCCCATCCGGCGAGGACAAGACAAATCCTTAAGCCGCAAGATAAGGCGCTTGGCATTCTCATCGGCATGGTCTCTCAAAACCCTATCCGGCCGCGCGATCCGCTGTCCCGTTCGCCTCGGGACGCACATCGCGGTCAAGAAGCCAGCTTACCGCCGTTCTCGCTGCTGCGGAAAGGGGGCAAGGGAATGATGGGCAAACTCCTTTGGCGAACGGTGGGCGTTAGCCCACCGGTTGGGCAAGGGAATGGTGGGCAAAGGAATGGCAGAATTCAAGGATTCCTTTGCCCGACATTCCCTTGCCCGTTGAACACGACGGCCACGAATTTGCGACCCCTGGGCAAAATGGTCGTGCTGGCCTATCGTGTTGACATGAAAACAAGACCACTCGGAAAGACGGGCCTTCAGCTCACGACCATCGGTCTGGGCACCTGGGCCATGGGCGGCGGGGACTGGGCGTACAGCTGGGGACCGCAGGACGACGAGCAATCCGTTCGCACGATCCACCGGGCGTTGGACCTGGGCATCAACTGGATCGACACCGCGGCCGTGTACGGTCTCGGCCATTGCGAAGAGGTCGTGGGCCGTGCCCTGCGGGGCCTGAGCCAACGGCCGCTGATCGCCACTAAGTGCGAACGTTGCTGGGACGAACAGGGGCGGATTGTCACGCGGCTGAAGAGGGAGAGCGTCCGGGCCGAACTGGAAGACAGCCTGCGGCGGCTGGGCGTCGAGGCGATCGACCTGTACCAAATCCACTGGCCGCAACCCGACGAGGACATCGAGGAAGCGTGGGGCACGATCGCCGAACTGATCCGCGACGGGAAAGTGCGTTGCGGCGGTGTGAGCAACTTCAACGTGGCCCAACTCCGCCGCATCCAGCCGCTGCACCCGGTCGCTTCGCTCCAGCCGCCTTACAGCATGTTGGTGCGCGGCGCGGAGACCGAGTTGCTGCCGTACTGCGCCGAGCACGGGATCGGCGTGATCGTCTACAGTCCCATGCAGAAGGGGCTGCTCACGGGCAAGGTGACTCGCGAATGGGCAGCCAACCTGCCGCCCGACGACCACCGGCGCAGCGATCCGCAATTTCACGAGCCGCGTTTGAGCGCCAACCTCGCCCTAGTCGAGGGCCTGCGCGAAATCGCCGCCAGGCACGGCAAGACCGTGGCCCATCTGGCGATCGCCTGGGTCCTGCGCCGTCCGGAAGTCACCGCCGCCATCGTCGGCGCCCGCCATCCCGGCCAGATCGAGCAGACGATCGCGGGAGCCGATTGGGACCTTGCCGAGGAGGACGTCGCGGCGATCGAGGGGCTCCTGCAACGGCACGTCTGACGTGCTCCCGGTCAGCCAGCGGTTCACTCCCGCGTCAACGGCTGCCGACGACGGCTCGGCGCCGTTCGAACTCGCGCAGCTGGTCCCGCACTCAGTCTTCGTCTTCGGCGTTCGATGCGGCTGCGTCGTCCCTTGCCTTCGCCCGCGTTTGGCTCCGTTGTCTTCGGCTGTTGCCGCCGCCGGATTGCGGCGGCGGTGAGCGAGACTTATGATGCGGCCTGGCTGACGTTGCTGGCGAGCCGGCATCTCGCGAGAGGGATTCGCTCGGCAGCGATTTGCCTGGTCAGGACCTGGCCCAGACTGGAGAACCGCTCATGTTGGCGACGATGGTTGCGGCGATAACGACGATCGCGGTCCTGTCAACTCCTTTGCTGGCGGCGGCAGAAGAGGCGGCGCCGTTCACGGCGTTCTCCAGCGGCGGGGCGCAGGTGATCGTCAGCCGCCAAGGCGAGGACTACTTGGGATTCAACGTGATCGCCTGGGGACCGAAATGGAGTTGGACGGGGCTCCAGGGGGAGCCACGGAGCGAACAAGGCGCGGCCGTCGGGACGCTCGCGGCCAAGATGGGCGGGACCGGTGTGCCGT
>CAYUFW010000073.1:22068-23586 GCA_964443915.1 uncultured Pirellulaceae bacterium | reverse complement strand
GCAAGACGTTTCACGGCCGCGACGCGCTCGTGCGGACCGAGGGCCGGCAGGCCGCGGTGCGCTGCCCCTTCGAGCGCCGCGGGCTGGGCACTCAAGTGGATGCCGTGCGGATGACCGACGCCCGTGGCGGCGTTGTGCTCCTCCGCTTCGATCCGCCGTGTGAAATCGGCTCGGACGGCCCGGCGCGAGTGATCTTGGCCAAGGACCGCCTCCGCGGCGGCCAGCCGCAGCGATTGACCGTGACGGTCGAATTGCCGGGGGCCGTCCAGTGGTATCCGAGCGTGGCCGAGATGCCCGAGGAGCCCGGCATTGAAACGTGGTACACGTGGCAGGCCACGGGCGACGCGGCCCAGAGCGTCATCGGGATGCAGGACTGGATCGAACGTCCCGCGGGCAAACACGGGCGCATCGTCCGCAACGAGGACCAACTGATCTACCACGGCCGGCCGATCAAGCTGTGGGGCCTGAACCTGTGCTACGGCACGTGCGCTCCGGAGAAGTCCCTGGCCGAAAAGCGGGCCGCGTTCTATCGCCGGTACGGAATCAACGCGGTTCGGCTGCACAAGTACGCCGACGGCCACGGCTGGGCCGGCATCCAGTCGCAGGACAGCTTCGTCGAATTTGAGCCGGAAGCTCTCGACAGGATGGACTACCAAGTCGCCCAATTCAAAGAGGCCGGTATCTACGTGAAATTGTCCGCCCACTTCGGCTCGCAGAAACTGGGACCGGCCGACAAGCAGTACGTGCCCTACCTGGAAGAGTTCGGCGCCTTGCGAGGACCGAATTCACGCGTCGAGACGCCTCACAGCGCCGTCCACTACTCGCCCGAACTGCAGGACGTCCAAATCCGCCAGATGGTCAATCTGCTGAAACACAAGAACCCGCACACGGGGCTGACCTACGCCGAGGAGCCGGCGATTGCCTTCATCGAGATCATCAACGAGCAAAGCATCCTGTTCTATTCGTCCATGACGCCGCTGAAGGCCAGCGCCACGCTGCGTCGGCAGGTGGGCCGGCGGTTCTGTGAGTGGCTCCGCCGGAAATACGGCGGCCAGACGGAATTGGCAGCGGCCTGGGGGGGCCGGCCGGCTTTCGACTGCTTCGCCGGCGAGGGCTTCCCGGCCGACGGCGAGCAGCTGGCCAAAGACAATATCTTGCCGCTGGGCAACCCCTGGTTCTGGGACCCGGATCAATTGAACGGCTCGCAGGCCTTCCGCAAGCAGCGGCTGCTCGATTCGCTTCATTTCCTGTACCAGCTGCAGTGCGAGTTCTTTCAGCGTTACGTCCAAGCTCTGCGCCAGACCGGCTACGAGGGCGAGATCCTCAGTTCGAACTGGCAGGCCGGCCGGGCCTACAGCCATTTTGCCAACCTGCACTCCGACTATCTCGTCGGCACGATCGACCGGCACAACTACTTCGGCGGCGACCGGGCCAATGCCTCGATGCTGGCTCGCGCGGGCTCCGGCATGCTCAGCAGTGGTATGCAGCAGGTCGCCGACCGGCCGTTCATGCTGTCGG
>CAYUFW010000073.1:15243-22058 GCA_964443915.1 uncultured Pirellulaceae bacterium | reverse complement strand
CAACGAACAGGGCGTCGAAGGTCCCGCGATCATCGGCGCGTACGGGATGGGGCTGCAGGGCTGGGATGTGTCGTTCATGTTCCAGAACCGGGACGAAGGCACGTTCAGCAGCAAGATCGGCCGCGACCAATGGGACGTGACCGCACCGCAGATCCTGGGCGTCTTTCCCGCCGTGGCAAGGCAGATTCACCGCGGAGACGTTCAGCCGTCCGAGCTGGTCGTCACGCGGAACGTCCACGTCCCGTCGTTGTTCGACGCCAAGTTGAGTTTCGACGACACGGTGGCCCAGGGATATGACGACAAGGAACTGGACAGCAAGCAAGTCTCCGCCCGTTCCCTGGCGGTGGCTCGGAGTGTGGTGGCCTTTACCGACCAGTACACGGATACGCCCGCCTTCGACTTGAAACCGTACCAGCAGCAAGGGAAGCTTTCGTCGGCCAACGAGCAGTTGCACTGGTTCGAAGAAGCCGGCGACTCGGGCGGCTTCTTCACGATGGACACGCCGGGAACCAAAGCCGTCGTTGGTTTCGCCGCGGGCCGGACGTGCCAACTGGGCGAGGTGGCCATCGAACCGCAGAGCCGCTTCGGCGCAGTCTACGTCACCGCGCGGGGACCGGACGGGACCATCGCCTCCGCGTCTCAGCTGCTGATCGTCGCCCTCGCGCGAGCGCGGAATACGGGCATGAAGTTCTCGCCGGACGGCAAGCGTCTGTTGGCGTCCGGGCAGCCGCCCATCCTGATGGAGCCTGTGAAAGCGACCATCGCGATCAACCGCTCGAGGCCAGCGCGGGTCATCGTCCTCGACCAGGACGGCGTGCCGACGAAGCAAACGCTGCCGGTCGTCAACGGCCGCTTCGGCATCGACGGCGTCAAAGAAAAAACGCCGTACTACCTGGTTGTTTTCGATTGATCGCTCCGGGCAGCCGGATTCACCGCCCGGTCCATCTTCACGTTCAGGCTCCGGAGGAACTGGAAGGCCGCCGCACACGCCGCCAGTCGTACCTGGTTTTGCCGTCCTTGTCCAGCAAGAGCAGGCGGTCCTGCGTCAGTTCGAGAATCGGCTCGTCCACGCGGTCGCCCATCGTCTTCAGGATCAGTTGCACCGTGACGGCCGGCTCGCCCTTGAGCGTCCGCTTCTTGAGCCGTCCCTTTTCCACGGACCAGACCATCTCGAATTCCAGGCGTTCTGCAAACAACTTCGCTTTGACGCCGGAGAGTTCAACGACCATCGTCCCGGTGCCATCGCCCCGGAGCGTCATGGTCCGCTTGCCTTGGTAGTCGTCTTCCCAGGCGCCGACCACCAGACGACGGAGTTGCTGGTCCCGGGCGTCAGGTTCGGAACGGTCCTGACCAACTGCCAAGCCTGTGGTCAGAAGCGATGCCGCGATCATCGTCAAGGCCAGATAACGCATTCGTCAGCCTCGTGGGGAGGAAAGATTCGGTCCAACTTATTCCAGGGCTCAACTCATTTTAGGGCCAATCGGACGGCCAGATGGTGAAGGTTGCTGCGGTGGATTCCGAGCGAACGGGCGGCGGCGGCCCAATTCCCCTGGTGCTCGGCGAGCGTTTGCTGGATCAGGGACCGCTGAAACTGCCGCGTGGCTTCTTTCAGGCTGACGTTCTGGGGGATTGCCGCTTCGCGGGCCGCCGGACGCTTGGGCAGGCCCGTGTCGGCTTCGCTCGCGAAATCGGACCCGAGGTGCGTGGCTTGGACAACGACCGTCTCACTGCGTGAGACTCCGGCGGCCGCCTTCAGTGCCGCGCGGGAAAGGACGTTTTCCAACTCGCGCACATTCCCCGGCCAATGATACGCTCTCAGAACGGTGATCGCTTCCGGGGCCAGACGCACGGGCCCCAAGCCCAGGCGCCGGCGAGTGAGGTCGCAGAAGTATCCGGACAGAAGGGAAATGTCCTCGGAGCGGGGGCACGCGGAGCGGATACACGCACAGCCGATGGAACAGATCGGCCCGGAACTTGCCCGCCTGGACTTCCGCTTCCAGGTCCCGGTTGGTGGCGGCGATCACGCGGACATCCGCCTTGACCAACTTGTCCGAGCCGACGCGTTGGATCTCGCCTTGCTGCAGCGCCCGCAACAGCTTCGGCTGCACGGAAAGCGGCAGTTCGCCGATTTCGTCCAGGAACAGCGTGCCGCCACTGGCCACCTCGAACTTGCCGGGGCGGTCTGCCGTCGCTCCGGTGAACGCGCCCCGGACATGACCGAAAAGTTCGCTGTCCGCCAGGCTCTCGGGCAACGCCGCACAGTTGACGTACAGCATGGGCTCGTCGCGCCGGCTCGACGCGGCATGCACTGCCCGCGCAACCAGTTCCTTGCCGACGCCCGTTTCGCCCATGATCAAGACGCTGAAGTCCGAACGGGCGACGAGATCCACGTCCTGACGGAGGCGCTGTATCCCGGAGCTGACTCCGATCATCTCTGTTCCCTGACGAAGCTGGACGTCACGCATCAGATCGTGGGCGATCAGGCCCTGCCGCTCCGCGCTCCGCTCCAGGGCTTCGATCAGATGCGTGGTCTGCATTTCCGCGGCGGCCAGCGCGCCAACCGCGGAGAGAAACTGCGGATCGGTGCCGTCGAAAGCGTTCGCTTCCGCCGCGTCCGCCGTCAACGCACCGATCAGTTCGTCGCCGACGCGAAGCGGACAGCCGAGACAGGCGTGGACACGCTTGAACTCGCCGCCGTCGTTTGCCAATAGCCCGTCGAACGGATCCGCCAGAGCGCTGTCTGCCGGAAAGAGCACCGGCATCTTCGATTTGCAGATGATCTCGAGGCGAGGGTGCTCACGCAGGGCGAAACGCCTGCCCATCGCGTCGGGCGACAAACCGGCGGAGACGATTGGGATCAGCTCGTCGCCCTGCAGCCTCAACAGGGCCGAGGCGTCGTAGGGGATGACCCGACCGAACGCCTCCAACAGACGCCGATAGCGCTCCTCCGCGCGAAACGCGGAGGTCAGGTCGAGAGCGATCGAAACGAGGGTATCGAGCTGGCTCATCGTTGTATCATAGACAACGTGTTGCACAATTCACAGCGTCCGACTGTTGTCATGATCGCAACACCTGGCAAAAAACGCCTGCAAATAAGGACTTACGTCGATGGCACAGCGCGTGCTTTAGGATGTGGCCAGCTGTTTTTTGGACACCGTTCGGCGCGGGTCTCTGACCCCGCCGAAACCGCCGACCGAAGGTCTCCGGTTTTTGTCTTGTTAGCGGTTCTTAGGACGTAGGCCAGCTGTTCTTTGGACATCAAGACTTTTGGAGGCAAAGCCATGACCGGGCTCGAATTGACACTTGGCGAGTTAGTAACGACACAACCTGCAGCCGCGAGGATCTTCCATCAACACGGCTTGGACTTCTGTTGCGGCGGCAGCCAGTCGCTTGAACAGGCATGTACCGTTGCGGGCCTGGACGTCGAGCGGGTGCTCGAAGAAGTCGACGCGGTGGCAGTCGCGGGGCGGGGCGACGTTCGCTGGGATCAACGTCCTCTGGAAGAACTCGTCGCTCACATCGTTCGTCACTACCACGATCCGTTGAGAACGGAGCTGCCGAGATTGAGCGATCTGGCCCGTCGGGTGGAGCAAACTCACGCCGAGCGGGACGACCGGCCAGCAGGGCTCGCCGCGCTGCTGGTTCAGGTGCGCGAGGCGGTCGAGAGCCATTTGGCCAAGGAAGAGCAGATCCTATTCCCGCTGATCGTCGCCGGACGCGGCGGCATGGCCCACATGCCCGTGCAGGTCATGATCCACGAGCATGAGGACCACGGCCAGAACCTGGCACGGATTCGCGAGATCACGGGCGACTTCTCTCTGCCAGAGGACGCCTGTGCGACTTGGCGCGAACTGTACCGCTCGCTCGAACAACTGGAGCGCGAGCTGATGGACCACATTCACCTTGAGAACAACATCTTGTTTCCGCGGGCGCTGGCCGAGTGAACATGGAAAGGGGTTGCGACATGAATCAGACCAAGAAGCTGTGGATCCTGCTGGGGCTCGTTTTGGCTGGTGCGTTTACGTTGCTGGGCGTGTTCGGCCGCGAGATCTATCGAAATGCTCCCCCGATCCCACAACGGGTCAAGACGGAGACGGGCCGCTCGTTGATGACACGCGACGACATTCTGCACGGCCAACGGGTGTGGCAGAGCATCGGCGGCCAGCAAGTGGGTTCGATCTGGGGTCATGGAGCGTATCAAGCGCCGGATTGGTCGGCAGACTGGCTACACCGCGAGTCGCTGGCGCTGCTTGAGGTTTTCAGCAACGAGCAGTACGGCAAACGCTTCGAGCAGTTGTCCGCCGAGCAGCAAGCCGGGCTGAAAGAACGTCTGCGGCGGGAAATGCGCACCAATGCTTACGACACAGGCACCGACACGCTGGTCGTCTCGGAAGCGCGGGCCGAGGCCATGGCGAGCACGGCGGCACACTATCAGGCTCTGTTCGGGCGGGATCCCTCGCTGGACGACCTGCGAGAATCCTACGCCCTGCACACCAATGCGGTGCCGGAGCCGGCCGAGCGGCAAGCGTTGACGTCGTTTTTCTTCTGGACCGCATGGTCCTGCGCCGCGGAAAGGCCGGGGACGGCGATCACGTACACCAACAATTGGCCCCACGAGCCGCTGATCGACAATCGGCCGACGACGGCGAATTTGATGTGGTCTCTGATCAGCATCGTCTTCTTGATCGCAGGCATCGGGGCGTTGGTCTGGTACAAGATATTCCGCGACCGGCAAGAAGAGCCGCCGGTGGCCAGCGACACCGACCCGTTGGCCAAGCTCCAATTGACGCCTTCCATGCGTGCGGTGTGGAAATACGCGGCCGTAGTCATCGGGCTGTTCGTCCTGCAAGTTCTGACCGGGGCGCTGACGGCTCACTACACCGTGCAGGGTGACTCGTTCTTCGGCTTTCCGTTGGCGGACTGGATCCCCTATGCCGTCAGCCGAACGTGGCATGTGCAACTCGCCTTGTTTTGGATTGCGACCGCGTTTCTGGCCGCGGGACTGTTTCTGGCGCCGGCCGTGGGCGGGCGCGAGCCGCGGTTCCAGCGATTGGGGGTGAACGTGCTGTTTGGCGCCCTGGTCGTCGTCGTGCTGGGATCTTTGGGCGGCGAATGGCTCTCGATCAAGCGACATCTCGGCTTGAACAGCAGCTTCTGGTTGGGCCACCAGGGTTACGAATACGTGGACTTGGGCCGTGTCTGGCAGATTGGCCTGTTCACGGGATTGGTGCTCTGGCTCATCCTGATGCTGCGCGGCTTTTGGCCGGCACTCCAGCGGCGGGACAACGCGCGGCAGTTGGTGTTGCTGTTCGCCGGTTCGTCGGCAGCGATCGGCCTGTTTTATGGGGCTGGTTTCTTCTACGGAGCCAAGACGCATTTGTCCGTCATGGAGTACTGGCGTTGGTGGGTCGTCCATCTGTGGGTGGAAGGTTTCATGGAGGTTTTTGCGACGGCGGCCATGGCCTTCATTTTCTCGCGGCTGGGCCTGGTTCGTGTGTCCAGTGCCACGCGAGCGGTGTTGTTGTCCACGTCCATTTTCCTGGTCGGCGGGATTCCCGGAACGTTTCACCATCTGTATTTCAGCGGCACGCCGGTCTCGATCATGGCGATCGGGGCCACGTTCAGCGCGTTGGAGGTCGTGCCGCTGGCGCTCATCGGCTTCGAGGCTTGGGAAACGTACCGGTTGTCCCAGGGTGCCCGGTGGATGCAGACGTACCGCTGGCCCGTGCGTTTCTTCTTGGGCGTGGCGTTCTGGAACCTGGTCGGCGCCGGCGTGTTTGGTTTCCTGATCAACCCGCCGATCGCCCTCTACTACATGCAGGGTCTGAACACTACGCCGGTACACGGCCACACGGCGTTGTTCGGAGTTTACGGTCTGCTCGCGCTCGGTCTCACCCTGTTCGTCCTCCGGCGGTTGCTGCCGCAAGGGGAATGGAAAGATCGCCCGCTGCGCATCGCCTTCTGGGCCATGAACGGTGGGCTGGCGTTGATGGTTCTGCTGAGCCTTCTGCCGGTCGGACTGGCCCAGGCCGTGGCGAGCGTCGAACATGGCTTGTGGTACGCCCGCAGCGACACCTTCTTGCAGCAGCCGCTGCTGGAGACGCTGCGTTGGCTGCGGATGGTCGGCGACACGGTGTTCCTGGCGGGCGTCGGGGCCCTGGTTTGGTTCGTCATCGGCCTGAAGACCGGCTGGTCGTTGGAGAGGAAACAAGGAATCGAGTCCGCGAGGTCCAAGACACAGACGGAGCCGTTCGAGGTTGCCGCGCCCGCGCTCGCGCCCTGACGGGCTCGACGGCCGCGCCTGCGGGCCCCGTTTTGTGTTCTGACGCCGAGGTCCGAGGAGCGCGCCATGTCCGTGGCGAAACCCGACGTAGAAGCGTTCTCCGGCGACCGCATGGAGAAAAGGTCGCCGGACGGACCGGCCTCGCACTTGGGGGCAACCCGTGGCGAGCACCGTGAACTGCCGCAGCGAGTGGTAGCGCGGCAAAGCGCCGACCACGCCATCGGCCAGATCCTCGACGGACCGCTGCCGACCGAGTTGCCCACGATCGAAGCGCCGGCGATCAGCGAGGGGCCCGGCAGCGAAATCGGCCCGTACCGGCTCCTGGAGCGGCTGGGGGAAGGGGCCTTCGGCGTCGTGTACATGGCGGAGCAGCGGGAGCCAGTGCGCCGCAAAGTGGCGTTAAAGATCCTCAAACCGGGCATGGACACGGCCCAGGTGATCGCCCGCTTCGAGGCCGAGCAGCAGGCGCTGGCCTTGATGGATCACCCGCATATCGCAAGCGTGTTCGACGCGGGAGCAGCACTTGTCGGCG
>CAYUFW010000073.1:13529-15233 GCA_964443915.1 uncultured Pirellulaceae bacterium | reverse complement strand
GCGTGGCGGACGTTACCTGAGCGACGGAGCCTGGCGTCCAGCGGCCGCCGACTTCGCGAAGTTCCTGGAAGGCGAGCCCGATCACCGGTGGGGATGGCAACAGTTGGCCGTGGCCACCCTCTGTGGCGGCGATAGCGCGGGATACGACGCGGCCTGCCGGGGCGCGGAGGAGCACTTGTCGGCGGAAACCGCGCGGTGGAACAGGGTGACGCTGATTCAGATCCTCTGCCTGGGACCCCGCGACGATTGCGACCGCGTGTTGCCGATGGCAGAAGAAGTCGGCGGGACGTACAAGGATTGGGAAGCGCGTTTGGCGCTGGGCATGGCGGCGTACCGCTGTGGCCGCTGGCGGGAAGCGATCGACGTGCTGGAGAACTTGAGCGAGAACGCCGATTCGGTGGCCGTGCTGGCCTTTCGCGCGATGGCGGAATGCCGTCTGGGACAAATCGAGACCGCGCAGCGGATGCTCGACGAGTCGCGCCGCAAATTCGACCTGACGCAGACCCCCTACGGCTTCTACCGCTGTCTGGACCGGCGGGCCGTACTGCCGGACGAAACACGTGCCGACGCTCGAATTCCGCGAAATTTCGCGATCGGCCCGCTCATTGGCGTTGCGTCGTCTGGAAATAGAGTACAATAGAATAGGTAGTTCGACTGACAGCACCTCCGGTCCTGCGGAGGTTTGCCGTTCGGTTCCAGATGCTCTTCTCTTGAGGACACCGACATGGAAGCTGCAGTTGACGATGTCGGATTGCACACTTGGTATCGCTGTCCGGTCTGCGGTGCGTCGCTGCTGGATCAGACCGAGTTCTATCTTGCCGACGACGCCTGTCGCGAATGCGGGGCGAATCTCTGGTGCTGGAGGCAAGAACATGAGGGGACCGTCATCCTCGTGCCAATACCTCAGCGAACACCCGCCACGGCAGACGTCGAATCGCTGGTGCGCGCGCTGCGCAGGTCCGGCAAAGCCGCCCGCGTGGAAGTCGACATGTCCGAACTGGAGGTGGCCAGCAGTTCCTTGGTGGCCGAGTTGGTCATTCTGCACCGGCGCATCCGCGAGGCCGGAGGCCGACTGTTCCTGTTCGGGCTGAATCCCTATGTCCGCGCATCGCTGCACCGTTTGCGGCTCGCCCAGGTGTTCGAGAACCTGGAACCGGAAGACGACGCCGACTGGGCCGAGCCTGCGGCGCTGATGGCGGTTCACTGAGATCTCGTGCTCCGACCTTTCTCAAGGCGACAGCGGATCGTGGGGGCAGCCCAGCAGCTGGTACCAGGCGTTCAGTCCCGCCAGTTCCTGTTTGGCGCGGTCGCCGGGCTCGATGAAGCGGACGGGGCGCGGGGCGACGAGGGCGGTCAGCTGCCGCACGTCGCAGCATTCCAGCAGGCCGAAACAGAACAGCTCGGGCGACTCGGCGAGCGCCGCGTTGCGTTCGATGATTTCCTTGAGACTGCCCATCGATTGGCGAAGTTCAACGGCAGCTACGGCCTGTGTCTCCAGACTGGCTGCCACCAGGGCAAAGACGCTGGACCGGGGGCCGACCGCGACCAGCGTGGCGGGTGCGCCGGATTCCCGTCCCGCGGCCCATCGCGCGACGGCGGCAAGCTGGCCGGCCTGCAGTCCCAGCGGCCGGTCCCCGATGGCGGCCACCAGCTGGGCATCGGCGGCGGCGTCATCAAGGTTCCGATCATGAGCCTGGTGATGGG
>CAYUFW010000073.1:0-13519 GCA_964443915.1 uncultured Pirellulaceae bacterium | reverse complement strand
CAGTCGCTCTGCCGGATCTTGGATTCGCCGAAATAGAACGGGTCCACGGCGAGCACGCGATAGCCCTCGCTGAGCAACTGCGATGCGTTGGCCGCCACGGCTTGCCGGCCTCCGTCGGCCACCAGGATCGCCGTCTTCTCCGTGTGCTGGCCCGTCAGTTCGACGACGGGCACCGTCCAGTCGCTGTCCATCATCAGCCGCCAATAGACGGCGGTCACGTCGCCCTTGGTCTCGCGACCGGCCTCAGTCGCGATCGTCTTGTGGTCCTTGGCGCGGACGACCTCGCGCAAGCGTTGACGACGCTCGGTTTGCCATGCGACGGCTGCGGCAGCGTCCTGCGGCAAGTCGCCGCCGCGCGGCAGATCCCGGCTGAGCGTCAACGCCAGCGTGTGGAAGTCTTCGTTCGGCTCCGGCAGTTCGACGTTCAGCTGCTCCGCCGTCTTGACTTCGCCGTCCGACGGGATCTCTTTGGCGTCGAAATCGGCGTTGCCGGCATAGAAGAAATCGCCCAACATGCGGTACAACGCCTGACGGTTGTCGACCTCGTAGTTGTGCGTGCCCGGCTCATCGTTCACGTGCGAACGAAGCGCGTCCGCTTTGTCGAACAAACGGAACATGGGCCCGGCCGCATCCAGCAGCGGCTGCAGCGCATAGCCCGACTCGAAACAGCAGTTGTCCTTGGAGTTGTAGGTCAACAGCGTCGGCCGCGGAGCCATCATGGCTGTCAGGTGGGTGTAGTCCGCCACCGTTGCCAGATCGGTCGGCGTCTGCTCGGAGTCGCCCAGGTCCTTGAAGTGCCGGACGCGGGTCAGGAAGCTGGAGTGCCCGGCCACGGGATTCGTGAGCGTGACGCGGGTGTCCAGGGAACTGAGGATGATCGTTTGCCAGCCGCCGCCGGACAGTCCGGTGACGGCCACTCGCTGCGGATCGATGTTTTCCAGGCTGAGCAGCACGTCGAGGCCGCGTTTCATGCACAGATAGAAAGGCGCCAGCCCGCTGGTGCCGCACAAGTCCAGCTGGTTCATGCGGGCGTGCGAAAAGCCGCCCGTGCTCAGCTGCCCCATGCCGACCCACTCGATGTTCAGCGCCAACATGCCGCGTTTCGCCTGATTGATGCAACGAATCTGCTTGGGCGGGTACTGCTTGCCCAGCGACGTGTGGCCGTTCACGTTCAAGATGCCGGGAACGCGGCCCGAGAGCTCTTCGGGCTCGTACAGCAGGGCGGGAATCCAGAGGCCCGGCAGCGCTTCGTAGCGGAGCTTCTTGATCCGATAGCCGGGTCCGCCGTCGATCGTCTCCCGCCATTCCACTTTGGTCGCGGCGTCCCGCCAGCGGGCCGCCTCGCCGCGGTACACGACGCGCTCCAACACGGCTTGCCGCAAGTGGCCGGCTTCGGCCTGCCATTGGGCCGCCGTCCTGTACGACGGCATCCGCGGTACACGGCTTTCGACGTAGCGCTGCACCTCGGCCAGCGGCAACTCGTTGCCGATGATCTCGTGCTTCAACAACTCCGCGACGTGATCCTGAGCGGAGAGCGACGTGGCAAATGCGCTGGCCAACACGGCCAGCCCGATCTGCAGAAGGGAGTACATACGCATGGGAAATCCTCCAGTAGGTCGCTTGAGGTTAGCTGACAGCGGGGGCCAAGGGAAGCTACAATATGCCGCAATCGTTCGGTTGGCTTACTTCGGCGAACGGTGGGCGTCAGCCCACCGGTTCTTCTGATGTTGGCTGGCCAAGCTTGACGCAACACCGGTGGGCTGACGCCCGCCGTTCG
The DNA here is from genome assembly GCA_964443915.1 of uncultured Pirellulaceae bacterium. Classification (GTDB taxonomy): domain Bacteria; phylum Planctomycetota; class Planctomycetia; order Pirellulales; family Pirellulaceae; genus Anammoximicrobium. The sequence goes on along the minus strand of CAYUFW010000073.1, from coordinate 11,742 downwards.
CCAGTTGCCAGCAGGCCGGCTCTGGGAACACCGGTGGGCTGACGCCCGCCGTTCGCCGGGAAGCGATGACTCTGGAAAGGAGTTGAGGATGACACCACACCTATTGATCCTGGTTCTGATGGCCTGCGGGCCCATCCAATTCGAGCGGCACGACATCGACGCCTTTCCCGCCGGCTACCAGGTGGCGGTGGCCGATGTAAATGCCGATGGCCGTCCTGATGTGATCGCGCTCTCCACGGAAGCCGACCGCGTCGACTGGTACGAGAATCCGACCTGGCAGCGTCGGCCGGTTGCCCGGACGGACAAGAACATCGACTTGGCCGCGTACGACATCGACGGCGACGGGCGGCTGGAACTGGCGCTGGCCAGCGGTTTCTACTTTGGCGAGTCGAAACGTGGCGGCGAGATCTCTTTGCTGCGTCAGCCCACAGCCGGCGACGCGCCGTGGGCTCAGCACCGCATCGCTGCCGACCCCGTCACGCATCGGGTGCGCTGGGCGGACCTGGATGGCGACGGACGCAAGGAACTGGTTCACGTTCCGCTGTTCGGTCCGGGTTCCCAGGGCGCCCGCGCGCCGCGGCCGGCGCATTTGTGGGCCTTTACGGTCCCGCCGCAGTGTCCCAGCGGCAAACTGGAAGTCTGGAAGATCGACGAGACGCTGACCGTCGTCCACGGTGTGTACATCGGAGACCTGGACGGCGATCGGCGCGACGAGGTCTTGACGGCCAGCTACGAGGGCATCTTTCGTTTCGACCTCGAAGGCCCGCTCGCGGAGGGCCGCTGGCTGAAGAAGCACATCGCGGACGGCGCGCCGCCCGTCTCCAACGAACCTGGGGCGGCCCGCGGTTCGAGCGAAGTCGCGGTGGGCCGTCTGCCGGACGGGCGATCGTTCCTGGCCGCGATCGAACCCTGGCACGGCCACCAGGTTGTCGTCTACCTGCCGCAAGACGGATCGGACGGCTGGCAGCGATGCGTCCTCGACGAAACGCTGCGGGAAGGACACGCGTTGGTGGTCGCGGACTTGGACCGTGACGGGCGAGATGAACTGGTGGCGGGCTGGCGCGGCGCCGGCGGCGGCTTGACGTGGTACGATCCGGACGATGGTTCACCGAGCGACTACCGCGCCGTTCCGCTGGACCGCCAGATCGCCGTCGAGGGACTGGCCGCGGCGGACATTAACGGCGACGGACGGCTGGACCTGGTGGCCAACGCCGGCCGGTCGAACAAATTGGTGTGGTACGAAAACCGACCCTAGCGCGCCTTCAACGCCTACGCCGTGGGCTGTGAGCGGGACGGCGCTAGCGGCCGGTTTCGAATCCCAGCGGCGGCTAGCGCCGTCCCACTCAATTAGCGACCGCTGCGTTCAGGCTTGAAGCTGCACACGCTCTGCAAGCGGTTCTGATGAGAGGAGAGGAAACGAACGTTCCATGTCAGATTCAAGACGTATCGTGATCACGGGGGTCAGCCGCGGACTAGGGCTGGCCATGACCGAAGAGTTCATCCGCCGCGGCCACGTGGTGCTCGGCTGTGCGCGTTCGTCCGCGGCCATCGCCGGGCTCCGCCAACGTTTTCCCGCACCGCACGATTTCGACGTCGTCGATGTCAGCCAGGACGCTCAGGTCGGCGCGTGGGCCGGACGGCTGCTGGCCGAATTCGGACCGCCGGACTTGTTGCTGAACAACGCGGCGCTGATCAACGCCAACGCTCCGTTGTGGCAGGTGCCGCCGGACGAGTTCTCGCGCGTGATCGACGTCAACGTGAAAGGCACGTACTACGTGATGCGTCATTTTGTCCCGGCGATGATTCCGCGCGGCCGCGGCGTCATCGTCAACTTCAGTTCCGGCTGGGGACGTTCGACCTCGGCCGAAGTTGCCCCCTACTGCGCCACGAAATGGGCCGTGGAAGGGATGACACAGGCGCTGGCCGAAGAGTTGCCGGCCGGCATGGCGGCCGTGCCGCTGAACCCCGGAATCATTCACACCGAGATGCTCGACAGCTGTTTCGGAAAGGATGCGACCGCCTATCCCACCCCGGCTCGCTGGGCTGAGAAGACAGTGCCGTTCCTGTTGGAACTGCAGCCCCGGGACAACGGCAAGCCGTTGACGGCGCCAAGTTGACGCGTGGGTTGCGTGCCATTGACAGAACCGGTCCCTGGGCCGAATTTTGCCAGCTCCGGCTGCCGCACGCCGCTCCCTGGACTACAATTGCCGTTCAGTTTCCTTGCCTTCCATCTGTCTGCCCTGGAGGATTCGTTATGCGTTCCCTTTCCCGCCGCACGTTCCTGAAAAGCTCGGCCGCCGCGCTCGGAACCGCTGCTGCAGCGCCCTACATCGTCCCCGCCACGGTCTTCGGGACCAACGCGCCGAGCAACCGGATCGCCGTCGGTTTCATCGGCAACGGCAACCAGAGCACGATCGACCTGCCGGCCTTCCTACAGCAGGATGACGTGCAAGTCGTCGCCGTCTGCGACGTGAACACGGCCAGCTACGGCTACAAGACGCCGCAGCAGTTCCTGGGACGCAAGCCGGCTCAGGACAAAGTCAACGCGTACTATGCGGAGAAGAAGGGCGTCGGCCAGTACCAAGGCTGCGACGCCTACAACGACTTCCGCGAAGTGCTCTCCCGCAGCGACATCGACGCCGTGGCCATCGTCGTTCCCGATCACTGGCACGGCTTGATGGTCGTCATGGCGGCCCAGGCCGGCAAGGACATGTACTGCGAGAAGCCGCTGTCGCTGACCGTGCGCCAGGGGCAGGCGATGGTCAAGGCGGTGCGCAAACACAAACGAATCCTGCAGACGGGCAGCCACTATCGCTCCAGCCCGGCGAACCGGTTTGCCTGCGAACTGGTCCGCAACGGCCGGATCGGCAAGGTCCAGCGGATCGTCACTCAGGTGGCCGAGAACAATGCGGTCGATCCGGGGCCGGGCTGGCAGCCGATGCCCGTGCCGGAAGGTTTTGACTACGAAATGTGGCTGGGGCCGGCGCCGAAGGCTCCGTACCACAAGGACCGCTGCTTGTACCGGTTCCGGTTCATCTCGGACTACTCCGGCGGCCAGACGACGAACTTCGGCTGCCACTCGAACGACATCGCTCAATGGGGCCTGGGTATGGACCGCAGCGGGCCGGTCGAATTCGAGGACACGGGCGCCCAGTGGCCGGCGCCGGGCGGGCTGTTCACCACCGCGACCAAGGTCAGCTTCCGGGCCCGTTATGCCAACGGCACGGAGTTGGTCTGCCAGACGGCTAAGCCCGGTTTCGGCACTCGCTTCGAGGGCACCGAGGGCTGGGTGGAATTCGGGTACCAAGGCGTCAAGACGTCGCCTGAATCGCTCAAGACGACCAAGATCGGTCCCGACGAAATCCACTTGCCGGTCGGCAATCCGCAGCGGCAGGAGGATTCGTCGCGGAACTACATTCCGGATCACGTGCGGAACTTCATCGACTGTGTCAAGAGCCGCCAGGATCCGATCGAGGCGGTCGAAGTCGGCCACAGCACCGCCACGCTGTGCCACGTGGCCAATATCACCATGAAGCTGCGCCGCAAACTGTGTTGGGACCCCGCGGCGGAACAGTTCGTCGGCGATGACGAGGCCAACCAAATGCTGGGCCGGCCGATGCGGGACCCCTGGACGATGAAGGAAGGATGACTCCGGCGAACGGTGGGCGTTAGCCCACCGGTTCCCCTGATGCCACGAGCCTAACTCTGGAAGAAACCGGTGGGCTAACGCCCACCGTTCGCCGGGATGCGAGGCGATTCTGGCGAAGTTCGGAAGTCGAAAAAGGAGCAACAGCATGAAGAAGAGACGTTTGCATCGTTGGATTCGCTGGGGCATGGTCGCGAGTTTGCTTGCCGCGTGGTCGGCGTCGGGCGCCTGGGCGGGCGACGCCGGTGCCGTCACCACCCGATCGCTGTTGGCCGAGATGACGGACTTGGCGGGCATGGCCGAGTTCCCGTCGCCGCCGTACACCTGCAAGCAGTTCTCGTCCTACGACCGCGCGGCCAAGTCGCCGACGGAAAACTGGTTCGCCAACGGCGACTGCGGCCAGTACCTCCGCGTCGAAGAGCGGGACGGCCGGAAGGAGCACGTGATGATGGACGCGGACGGTCCCGGGGCGATCGTCCGCATCTGGTCGGCCAACCCGGCGGGAACGCTGCGGATCTACATCGACGGAGCCGCGCTGCCTGCGCTCGAAGCCAAGATGGACGTCCTGCTGGGCGGGAAGTACCCCGGCCTGCCCCGGCCGATCGCGGGCGAGTACAGCAAGGGCTGGAACCTGTACTTCCCAATTCCCTACGCGAAACACTGCAAGGTGACCAGCGATGCGGGGAATTTTTACTATCACGTCAACTACCGGACCTATCCCAAGGCCACGCCGGTCGAGTCGTTTGCGGCAGACCAGATCGAGCAACTCAAGTCCGCCATCGAGGCGACCATCACGCGGTTGGACGCGCCCGGCAAGACGGCCGACACAGCGGGAGCGGAGACGAAACCGTTTGAAAGTCAAGTCCAGCCGGGCGAGGCCGCCGTGCTGGCGAGTCTGGCAGGCCCGCAGGCGATCAGCCGCGTGCGCGTCCGCTGGACGCCGTCCGGCGATCGCGACGAACCCGCGCTGCGGTCGACGGTCTTAGAGATGACGTTCGACGGCGATACCACGGTCGTGGCCCCGCTGGGCGACTTCTTCGGGACCGCGCCGGGACTGAATCCCTACGAGTCCCTGCCCCTGAGCGTGGCGAAGGACGGCCGGCTGGAATCCCGCTGGTCCATGCCCTTTAAGACGTCGGCCGAAGTCCGCGTCCGCAACCACGGCGGCAAGCCGGTCGCCGTGCGGGGTGAAATCGTCAGCCAGCCCCACGCCTGGACCGACGCCACCATGCTGTTCCACGCCAAGTGGCGGGCCGAATTCGACGTCCCGACGGAGCCCAAGATCGACTGGAATTACCTGGCAACGAAAGGCCAGGGCGTGTTCGCGGGCGTGGCCTTCGCGATCGACAACCCCGTCAAGGCCTGGTGGGGCGAAGGCGACGAGAAGATCTACGTCGATGGTGAGAAATTCCCCAGCCACTTCGGCACCGGCACGGAGGATTACTACGGCTACGCCTGGTGCTTCCCCGGCTTGTTCACGCACGCCTACCACAATCAGTCGCGCTGCGACGGGCCGGGCAACTTCGGCCGGACCAGCATCAACCGCTGGCACATCCTGGACCCGTTTACGAAGGACTTCCGGTTTGACATGGAACTGTGGCACTGGAAGAAGTGCTTGGTCAACCTGTCCGTGATCGACTACTGGTATGCCAAGCCGGGCGGCAAGGACACGTTCAAGCCACTTGCGCCCGCCGACCTCGCCCTCCGCCCCATGGAGCCGTATCAATCGCCGAAGGTGAAAGGCGCTATCGAGGGCGAGGCGATGAAGATCCTGCAGAAAGCAGGCATGGTCGAGCCGCAGGAATGGGACGGGAGCAGCGGCGGCTATCACCTGTGGTGGCGCGGCGGCCAGAAACCCGGAGACACACTCACGCTCGGTTTCCCGGTCGAAAAGGCCGGCAAGTACAAGGTCACCGCCCAGTTCCTGAAGGCCGTCGACTATGGCATCGCCCAGGTCGCGATCAACGGCGCAGCGGCGGGGGAGCCGATCGACTTCTTCAACAACGGCGTGATCGTGTGGGGGCCGTTCGAGTTGGGGACGTTCGAACTGAAGGCGGGCGAAAACACGATCGCCTTCACGATCACCGGCGCGAACGCCAAGGCCGTCCGCTCGTACATGGTGGGGTTGGATTACCTGCTGCTCGCACCGGCACCGTGACCATGTTGGTCTTGATCCGTGCCCCTGGCTTTGCCATCCGTGCTGGTCACGCCTTTGACTAGCACGGATGGCAAAGCCTGGGCCCGGAAGATCCACAAATTGGAGCAAGCCATGATTCGACGTCGAATGCGACCGCTCGCTGCGGCCATCGCGGCAGCCGTGCACTGCATTTTGGCGTGCGGCCTTCCCGCCGCCGAGCCGTTCTCCTGCGACGCGGACAAGGCAGCCGGCCCGATGGTCCTGCCCTGGCACGCGTTCGAACCGGACCCGGACTTCCACGGGCAGTGGCTGGTGGCCGGTGATCTGGACGGGGACGGCATGGCCGAGATTGTCACCGCGCGCCACGAGAATCAATCCGTCACGGCACTGGGCGCGTGGAAGCTGGACGGGTCCGCGCTCTGGAAACACGGCACGCCCGGCTCCGGCATCCAGGGCCTGTGGTGTGACGTGCCCGTGCAGATTTACGATCTGGATGGAGACGGGAAGAACGAGGTGTATTTGAGCCGCAAGGGATTTCTGGTCTCGCTGGAGGGAGCGACGGGCAAACAGATGCAGCAATGGCCGCTGCCCGCCGGACTGGAGGTGGCCGACTGCATCGTTTTCACCAATCTGCGCGGGCTGCCGCAGCCGCGCGACATCCTGATCAAGGACCGCTATCACCACATCTGGGCGTACACCGATCGTTGGCAGCCGCTTTGGGACTGGGCCCCGCAGCGGTTCATGACCTGCCATCATCCGACCTGCGTCGACGTCGATCGCGACGGGAAGGACGAAGTGCTCGCCGGCTATGCGCTGTTGGACGACGACGGCCGCGAGTTGTGGTCCGTCACATCGGCCAAGCGGACACTCGGACGCGGCCATCTGGACTGTTCCGAGGTGATGGTTACCGGCCGGCAGCCCGCAGACTTTCGGTTTCTGTTGACCTACTGTGGCGACGAGGGTTTGGCGCTCTTGGACGGCTCGGGCCGGACGCTGTGGGAACTGACCGGCCGGCACTTCGAGTCCGTGGACGCGGGCAAAATCCGCGCGGACCTTTCCGGGCAGCAGATCGTCGTCGACATCGACCACTTGCCCTTCGGCCAGGGGCTGGTGTGGCTGCTGGACGACCGCGGCCGCTTGCTGGGCGAGTACAAGTGCGGCTATGGGCGGCATCACCGGCTGATCGACTTCGACGGCGACGGGCTGGCGGAGATCCTGATCGGCAACACGGCCAAGCTGTTCGACGGCCAGGGCCGTTGCGTCGCCCACTTCGGTCCGGCCCGCGCGTTCGGCGACGAGTCGTTGCCGCAGCCACAGAACGACCCCGGCCCCTGCGCCGCAGTTGGGGACCTGGACGGCGACCGGCGGCCGGAGGTGATCCTGCACACGACCAAGCGCGTCCACATCTACCGCTGCCCTGAAGCGGCCCCGGCCGCCGCAGGCCCGGTCGGCACGGGCGTCAACTTCACGCTTTACTGAGGCAGGTAGGCCGGAACAACCAGGTACGCCGGAACAAGTCCGCGCAGTTCCGGCACTGCCAACTGCCCGAAAGCCGCGAGAATCCCTGCCGGAACGGCGCGGACTTGTTCCGGCCTACTTTCCACTCATGACGCTGCCGCGAAGTTGCGGATGGCGCCGGCCAGTTCGTCCTTGTCGACCGGTTTCGTCAGGACCGCGTCCATGCCGGCAGCCAGGCACTCGGCCCGGCTTTCGGCGGACGCGTGGGCGGTGAGGGCGACGATCGGCGTGTGCCGGCCGTGTTCCTGTTCGCGTTGGCGAATCTCGCGGCTGGCTGCCAGTCCGTCCAATTCCGGCATTTCCACGTCCATCAGCACGATGTCGAAGGGCTGGGAGGCCCAGGCGTCCACCGCGTCGCGGCCGTTGTCCACCACCTGGACCACGTGTCCGGTATTGCGCAACAGGCAGGCGATCAGGCGCTGGTTGACCGCCCCGTCCTCGGCCAGCAGCACGCGGCGCGGGGCCGCGGCGGAAGCGGGAGCGATGAACGTGCCCGTTTGGGCCGAAGCTGGCTCGGCACCCTTGTCGTCGGCCTTGGCATCGGCAGCCAGCGGCGGCAGGACGATCGTGAACCGCGTGCCCTGCCCGCTGGAAACCACCGAGATCTGCCCGCGATGGGCTTCGACCAATTGCCTGGCAATCGCCAGTCCGAACCCGGTTCCCCCGCGTTTTCCGAACGTGCCGAAGGGCTGGAACAGCTTGCCGAGGACCTCGGCGGGAATGCCGGGGCCGTTGTCGGCGACGTACAATTCGACGCCGGCCGCGACCTGCCGCGCGCCGATCGTCACCACCGCATCGGCGCGCCCTTGCAGGGCCTCGCCCGCGTTCCGGGCGAGGTTCCGCAGCACGCGGGCCATCCGCTCCGGGTCCAGCGCCACCTGCAAGTCGGCCGGGACCTCGACCTGGAGAGCGACGCCCAGCATTTGCAGGTCCATTTCCAGCAACCGCAGGTGCTTTCCCAGCAGCGTGGGAAACGTTCCACGCACCGGCTGCACGCGCACGTTGCCGCGGCAGAATTCGAAGCTGTCGTTCAACAGGTCCAGGGCCACGGACAGGGACTGGTCGATCAAGTCCAGCTGTTCTTCTTGCCCCAAGCCATTCTGCGATCCCGCGCGCCCCATCTCGATCAATTGCCGGACGTTGCCCAGCGGCCCGCGCAGGTCGTGGACAATGTAGGCAATGGCCTGTCCGACCGCCGCCAGTTGCTCCACCTGTTGCAGCCGTTGCTGCATCTCCAGCCGGATCAGGCCGACCGACACCGAACTGGCCAGCAACTGCACGACCTGTGCTTCCAGCGGCTGGATGCCGACGCGCGACATCTCCGGCCCCCAGTCGCGCGAGCCGTACAGGACCCCCACGACCGCGCCGCTGGAACCGAAAACCGGCGAACCCACGACGGCCTCGACGTTTTCCAGACTGCCCCGGGCGTTGCCAGATTGGGGTGTTCCGAAAAACGTGCGGCCTTCTTCCACGACGCGCGACAACACCGAACGGCTGAAAGTCAGCCCCGCCGTTTGATTCTTCGCCCGGCCCGCGGCGATCCGCCAGCCGGCGTCTTCGCGCAGCAGCACCAGGCCACGGTCCAAGCCCACCAGATCCACGATCGCCCGAGCCGTCTCCCGGTAGAACTCCGCCGAACCCACCGCCGCACGCTGCACCGAAAGCAGTGTTTCGAACCAGACCGTCAGCTGTTCGGCCGACGGGACCTCGCCCAGACTCGCCAACGAATGGCGCGCGACGGATGGCAGCTGGCACGTCGCAGGGAGCGAGATCGTCTGGAATTCCTCGCCCGCGGATTCCTCCGGAGGCCCCAGGTCCAGCAACGGCTCCGTCACCTGCCGCACCACGTCGATGACTGTCCGGCCGATCCGCAGACGGGTCGGCAGGTCGATCTCGCCACAGGCCCCCTGCGCGATCTTGGTGCCGTCGGGCAATTCCAGATCGTTGCGTCCCACGTTCTCGAACCGCAGCCGCTTGGGCGAAACCTCCTCCAGCAGCAAGTGCCTCCGCGACACGTAATCGTCATCGATCACGAGCTGGGCCTCGTCGCCACCGGGCTGACGGCCAAGCACCAGCGGGCCGGCTTCGTGAACGTGCTGTTTCTGCTGTTTCGGATTCTCGATCGTGATTCGGAGCATAAGACAGGTTTACGATGTGGCCGAGCAGGTGTCAACCTGTGGACGGCCCAACGTCGGCTCGCGGCCGCAAGCCACGTAGGTTAGGACGCCGTCCCGACGGGGTCGCGACGGCGTCCCAACCTACGAACGCGACAGCGGCGCGGCGACCGCGGCGAGCCACAAAAAAACCGCCGGGAGAGCCCGGCGGTGACGAAGGGATCGGTTCGCTCGCTGTTTCGTTAGAAATCCAGCGTCATCTGCGTATAAAAGAAGTCGGCGTTGCCGCTGTACGGCACGGCCGGCGTGTCGTAAAAACTGCCGGAAATGAAGCGTGAGTAGCCCAGCAGCAGGGCCAGTCGCGGCGTGAACATATAGGTCGCGGTCAAGTCGATTTCGTGGCCCAGGTCGCGCTCGCCAGTGGGGTTGGCCGCCAGGCCGGCAAACGGCGTCATGTCCACGTTGTACGGCACGTCACTGCCGTCCTGGAGCCAGAAGTAGTAGTACCACAGCAACAGCGTCAGCTTCTCGTGAGGTTGCATCGTCAGCTGGGCGTTGACGGTTTCGATGTTGCTGCGGCCGTACAGGTCCATGAAGCCGAGGTACTTGTGCGCTAACGGCTCGTAGTGATTGAAACCTGTACCCGTCGTCGCTCCGTTTGCCCCAGGCACGGTGCCCTGGCCGGAGGCCCAATCGTAGAACAGCCAGAGCGTCGGCTTCCAGCGCACGCACTCGAACTTGCGGCCGCCGCCCAACGTGAAGAAGCCGGCGGAATGACCGGAATCGTCGGCATTCGCGCCGAATTGGAGGCCGCCCTCCAACTCGTACAGCCAAGCGTCGTAGCTGCCGTAGTAACGGCTGCCGAGTGTGTCGTAGCGGAAGCCGATCAAGTCGTTGTCGTCCGCCAGCCAATACAAGTCCACCTTGTCACGCGGCAGACCCTTGTAGGTGGAAAACAGGCCGTACAATTGACGATCCAGGTCCGGCGGGTCCAGTTCCTGAACATCGCGGCGCAGCGGGCGAGCCCAGAACCCGTCAAGGTCCCAACGCTCCCCTTGCCAAATCAGTTTCGCGCCTTCGAAGGTGCGGCGGGTATTGGCCCAATCCAACGGCGAAATCAGCCGTTCTGAGCCGTACGCCAACTCCTGGCGACCCACCCGAGCCGTCAACTTTCCGCCCGCCGATTCCGGATCGAGAATGACCAAGTCCAGAAACAGATTCTGCATTTCCGTGCGGTTCTCTTCGATCACGCGCGGATTGAACTCCTCGTAGTTGCTGACGGCATCCAGCATCTCGCCATAGAATCGAACTCGGTTGCCAAGTTCGGCGTTCGCGTACAGACGGGTGCGGTGCAACAAGAAGTCGTCGTCGTAGCCCGTCAAACCCAATCCGAAGGGTGCGCCATTGCGAATTCCACGCTCGCTGTGGTGCCGCAGGCGATACTGCCCGCCGACGTCGACCGTCGCCCAATCCGTGATGGCCATCCGTTTCAGGTTCTCGCCCAGGTGCCAGTCGTCGTAACAGGGATCGCAGAGGTAGTCGAAGTTGTTGTTGTAGAACAGGTTCTTGTACGCCGACGCAACGGCTTTCTTGAGGGCCTTCTTCTCTTGGCAAGTGCAGCAATTGGCTTGACCGCAATCGCACACCGGCTTGGCGGCCTGTTGGCAAGCAGGCGTATTGCACGTGGCGGCCAGGGCAGCTTCCAGCGCCGTGGATACCGGCGTCGCAATCGTCGCCTCATCCGTTTTGCAGGCGACCGGGTCTGGGCTGGGTCCGGCGTCGTTCACGACCGCGGCATGGGCTGCCGCCAGGGGCAACAGCAGGACAGCCACGGCCACGCCAAAGAGGAATCGGGGAAGGTACATAGCAGCACCGCCTTCGGTGGGGAAGTTCTGGGGGGAGATTGTTGAGGCCGACGAGTGGATCCGTCCAAGGTAGGCTCACTGCGTCCGCGCAGGGGTGCGCGTGCCCGGGGCACCGTGCCACACTCCTAAACTCGACCGGTTCGCCCGTGCTAGCTTAAGATTGCCGCGGGGCGCGGCAATCTCAATCTATCTTGCCAACACAGGCAAATCGAAAAGCGGGCTGGAACCGACTTCGCGACCGTCGATCGCCACGGTGACGTCGCGAACCGGCACACCGCCGCCAGCTTCCTCCACCGCCGCTCGGCCGATTCGCAACAACGCCGTGCAACACGGCACTTCCATGTGCAGCACAGTGATGCTCCGCAACGACGATGCCCGGATCATCTGGGTCAGCTTCTGAACATAGGCCTGACTGTCGTCCAGCTTGGGGCACCCCATGACGACCGGTCGTCCGCCGGTCAG
>CAYUFW010000072.1:24995-28399 GCA_964443915.1 uncultured Pirellulaceae bacterium | reverse complement strand
AACGCCACCGCACTTTAGAAACGAGGAAGTTAGAAACTGGAAATGGCACTAGGATCGAACCGCCGCCTTGAAAAAAGGGCTTGGCGCCCCGCATGCGCTTCGTGCGCTGCTGCCGCCGCGCCATGACCTTTTGCGGGCTGATGGTTCGAGCGAGTGACCGATGCGCCTTCTTTTTCGCCAGAGGTTTGTCTGTGTGCTCTTGTTGTCCACGGCGTCACCGGCCGCTGCTGCAATCGCCGTGCCGACGGAGATGGCACGAGACGACTGGTATTTCCGCGAGTCGCTCCAAGCCATCCGCGACTGGGAACAGCTTCTGACGGCGGGCAAGACGGCCGGAGTTGCGGGGGTGCCGCGGCTGCCCATTCCCGGCGATGGCCAGGCCGTGCGTTGGCCGAATCCGATTCCGTCTCGGCTAATCCCGGCCAAGGACCGGTATCAGGCCTTGAACGTGCATCTCTCGGCAGGCCGGATCAACGTCCAACGCGTGGGCAGCGATGGCTCGACAACCTCGGAAACCCTTCGCTCGGCGACGGAAGTGCCGGCCTACAAGCATCCGGGCGGCGGAGGCGAAGACCAATGGTATCATCAGTACTCGCGCCAGTTTGACCGCCTGACTCGCTTTTACCCGGAGCCCGCACCGTTTGCCCTGTGCCTCGACGCTCCGCTGGACCTTCGCCGCGGCAGGAACGAATTGTCGCTGACGTTGCGGAACGCGTCCGCCCAGCCATTGACACTCGACCTCCAGCTTGATTTTCACGACTCGGACCGAACGCGTCCGTGCGGCCAACGGTCGCTCGCCCTGGCGGCTGGCGCCGGGCAGCCGGTTGTGTTTCCGGTCGAACTGCCCAGGCCGGGCGGCGGATTGCTGGTCCTGACTGTGGTAGCCGGCGGCAAATCCTATTGGCTGCCGTTGTTGACGCACGTTGAGGACGTCGCCTCGATCCTCGGCAGCATTGACCAGATTCTCGCGGACACGCCCGATCCGGAGGCGGCGTACCAGCTGACTTGGTTGCGGCGCCGCGCCGATGCGTGGCCATCGGGCGGAAGGGAGGCCGGGCTCAACTGGTCGGCTCTGTTCGAGGAAGCGAACCAGCTGCGCGACCGACTCTTGCTGAGCCGCATTGGTTTCCCGTCGCTGCTGTTTGTGAAGCGGAAGCCCTTTTTCTCCGAACAGCCGTTCATGGACGCCCATCACCTCTTCAATCGCCCCGGCGGCGGGATCTATCGGCTGGCTCCGCCCCGCCCTGACGGGCAGCTGACGCCGGTGGTGGATTCGCTGGGTGAAGGCCTCTATCGCGACATCTGCCTGAGCTGGGACGCCCGGAAACTCGTCTTTGCGTTCGGCAACGGCTCCGACTCATGGGACGGCGGCCAGAGCTATCACGTCTATCAGGCGAACGCGGACGGCTCGGAACTGCGCCAGCTCACCACGGGGCCCAAAAACGACTGCGAGCCGTTCTACCTGCCGGACGGCCGGATCGGCTTTACGTCCGACCGTTCGGAGCATTTCGTGATGTGCGGCGCCGACCGTCATGCCCCCAACTTGTTCGTGATGAACGCCGACGGATCGGACGTCCGCCAGTTGAGCTTCAATATGTACAACGATTTCACGCCCAGCGTCATGTCCGACGGGCGGATCCTCTTCGGCCGCTGGGAGTACAACGAGCGATCGGTGACCGCGGCGCACAAGCCGTTCACGGTGCATCCCGACGGGACGATGGTGGCTCCCTATTATGGAAACGCCACGATCCGGCCCAACGTCGTGATGTTCGCCCGCCAAGTACCGGACAGCACCAAGGTGATGGCCCTGTTCACGGCCCACCACGGCCAGACGCACGGGGCGGTGGGGTTGATCGACGTGCGCCGCGGCAGCGACGGCGACGCGCCGCTGACGGTGTTGACCCCCAATGTGCCGGTGACCGGCCAGGCTGCCGAAGACAGCCGCGGGGGCTGGTTCAGCGACCCGCTGCCGCTTTCCGAGACCACTTGGCTCTGTTCTCACACTCCGACAGCCTTGCCTTGGCTGGAGTCGACGTGGGCGATCTACCTGGCCGACCGATATGGCAATCTGGCCCTGGTCTATCGCGATCCCGAGATCTCTTGCGCCGAGCCGGTTCCGTTGGCGCCGCGGCCTCATCCGCACGTCTTTCCCCCGCCCCGGCCTGACGGCGATGCGCTGGACGCGGAGGCCACACTCGTCCTGGCCGACGTGTATGCCGGGCTGCCCGAAGTGCCGCGGGGAACGGCCAAGTACCTCCGGATCTTGGAGGACGTGCCGCGAAAGGGCGTGCCGCAAGGCGGTGTGATCTGCACTTCGGGCACGCCGATCTACACGGTCAAGCGGGTCCTGGGCACTGTCCCGGTAGAGGAGGACGGCTCGGCGCAGTTCGTGGTTCCCGCCAACCGGAATTTGTACTTTCAGGTGCTCGACGCCCGGCAGCGGGAAGTCCAGCGGATGCGGAGCGTCGTCGGTTTGAAGCCGGGCGAGACCCGCAGTTGCATCGGCTGCCACGAACCGCGCAACGCGACTCCACCCTGCCACGGCGACCGCCTGGTCCGCCGCGCCTTGACGCGCCAACCGAGTCGCCCCCAGTCGCCGCCTTGGGGAACCGAGATCATCAGCTTTCTCCGCGACGTACAGCCGGTGCTCAACGCCAAGTGCATCGCCTGCCACACGCACGATCGCAAGGCCAACCGAGTCATCCTGACCGACGACCTGACCGACCAGTTCAACCTTGGATACGAGGAACTGCTCCGCTACCTGACCGTCGCCGACTCGACCACGTGGGATTGCCCTGAGGATGTCCACCCGCGGCCAGCGTACACCTTCGGCTCCAACGTGTCGCGGCTGACGAAATTGCTGGCCTCGGGCCATCACGGCGTGCAACTCACGGACGACGAGTGGCAGCGGCTCATCAACTGGATCGATGCCAACGGGGTCTATTACGACCGCTATGAGATGGCTTGGCCCAACCGGCGGATCTTTGGCTCCGAGGTGCGTCAAGCCATTTTCGAGGTCTGCGCGCGGCGGTGCGATTCGTGCCATGCCGGCGGAGGGTTGGATTTCGGGCGTCTCAGTCTCAATTGGCGCGACGTGCGGCTGAGCCGGGCGTTGGCCGCGCCCTTGGCCCAGTCGGCAGGCGGCTGGGGCTGCTGCCAGGGCACGGTGTTTGCCGATACGAACGATCCCGATTATCGGACTTTGCTGAGCGCATTCACCACGCTCCGGGAGATGCTCGACGAGAAACCTCGCGAAGACCTGCTCTCGGTCCGTGGGACGGCAGCCGAGCGCCAACTGGTCCAACTGCCGATCCACCCGCCGCGAGCGCACGGCCGGCGCGTGGTCGGCTTCGCGGCGTCGGCCGCCGCGGGGGCGGGCCAGGGCTCGCCGCTCACATCGGATC
>CAYUFW010000072.1:8331-24985 GCA_964443915.1 uncultured Pirellulaceae bacterium | reverse complement strand
CCGCGGTCCTCGGGCTGATCGGGATCGCCGTCTGGCGTCGGCCCGTGGGCGTTCCACGCTTGCTCCCTCAGCTTCGGCGAGCCACGGCAAAAACGGATGACCCCCAGGGCCATCTCACGCCCCGGACGATCGCCGCGTTCTCGAACCTGAGAATGCGCGCTAAACAGCGGTTCGCCAGCGGGTTCGGGTGGTACAGGTCTGAATGAACGGCCGAGGCATCGCGACGTCGCCGCAGCAGCGAGGGCAACCGCGCCAGGACGACCGCGGGAAACAGGACCGACACCCGGTACGTCAGCAACTCCGTCTCCAGCCCCAACTCGTCAACCAAGGTGCGGACCTTCGCCGTGAACCGTTCGCAGGTGCCCACGGCCAGATCGTGCGCACTGTAGAGCCACTGATAGGCGGGCAGGTTCAAAATCAGAACACCACCTGGGCGCAGGGCAGCGGCGAGCCGGCGCATTCCGTCCCGCGCCGCGCCCCAACCCGTCGTGCAAAGGACGTCGCAGCTCAGAATCACGTCGTATTGATCGCCGTGCAGTGACGGGTGGCAGATATCACCCAGGTACACGTCGGCTTGCGGGACCTTGCGCTGCGAAAGATCGACGGCCAAGGGCGAGACGTCGAAGCCGCCGAGATAAGAGGGACGGAGCATCTCGTCGAGCAGCCGCAGGTTCTCTCCGGTGCCACAGCCGGCATCGAGCACCTGCAACCCGCTTCGGCCCACGAACTGCCGGGCCTGGAGCACACGGGCGACGACGTCGCGCAGACCGCGGTACCACCAGTGTCCCGCTTCCAACTCCGCCATGCGGTAGTATTCGTCATCGTTCATGGCGAGATGCGTTGTCCGACCTGGCCGCCAAGAGTCCGTTGAATCGTTCCACACACGGCTTCCACCTCCTGGTCCGTCAGCTCGGGAAACATCGGCAGGGAAAGCACCTCGCCAGCCGCCCGCTCGGTGATCGGCAGCGAGCCGGGGCCGTAACCCAGGCTTTCGTAGGCCGGCATCCGGTGAACCGGCTGAGGATAGTGGATGCCAAACCCAATTCCCGACTGCTGAAAGGCTTCGATCAACTGGTCCCGCCGGGACGTCCGGATGACAAACAGATGCCAGGCATGCTCTCGCCCCGACCGCGTTTCAGGCAGACGGACGCCGTCTTGCTGCAGCGACTCTCGGTACTGCCGTGCAATGCAGCGCCGAGAGCCCAGTGCCTCGTCCAGATGCCGCAGTTTGACGCGCAGAATCGCCGCCTGCAGTTCGTCCAGGCGGCTGTTGATTCCTTCGACTTGAGCCATTCGTCGTTCGTCAAAGCCGTGGAAGCGGAGCCGGCGCATGCGCTGGGCCAGTTGCAGGTCGTCCGTGACGCACAGCCCGCCGTCGCCGTAGGCTCCCAGGTTCTTTGTCGGGTAGAAGGAGAAGCAGCCGATCGTTCCGAACGTTCCCACGTGCCGTCCGTCGAGGCGAGCGCCGTGAGCCTGCGCGCAGTCCTCGATGACGGCCAAGTTGTGCCGGGCAGCGATCTGCACGATCGTCGGCATGTCGGCGGGGCAGCCGTACAGGTGTACGGGGACGATGGCGCGCGTCCGCGGCCCAATGCTCTCCGCAACCCGGCGGGAATCGATCAGCAGAGATCCCTCCTCGACGTCCACCAGGCGCGGGCTCGCGCCCGCTTCGCGGATTGCGCCGACCGTGGGGACCGCCGTGTGCGAGACCGTGATCACTTCGTCGCCCGCACCGATGCCCAAGGCCCGCAGTGCGATGACGATTGCCGACGTGCCCGAACTCACGCTCACCGCGGCACGGGAACCGATGTACGCGGCAAACTCCGCTTCGAAAGCCTCGCACTCGGGTCCGAGAATCAGATGGCCCGAGGAAATGACGCGGCGAATCGCCGCCTCCAACTCGTGGCCGAGCCGGGCGTGCCCACGGAGATAGTCAAAGGCTGGAATCATGATCGCGGAGGCAAATAGCGGTCCCCATGCCGGCGGAAGAAGTCGAGCGTCTCGATCAGGCCCGGCCGCAGATCCGTCTCCGGAGTCCAGCCCGCAACGGCCTGGTAGGCCCCGAAATCCGCGTAGTAATCGCCGATATCGATCGTTTTCCGCTCGGCGGGAAAGGGCACACATTCGTACTCGAACGGGGCCAGTGTCTGCAGGATCTCCATAAGTTCCAGCAGCGAATACGCCCGCGGAAAGCCGAGATTGTACGACTGACCGTTGACAGAGTCGAGCATGCCCGCCAGCAACAGCGCCCGCACGACGTCGTTCACGTAGTTGAAGTCCCGCCGCTGACGGCCGTCGCCAAAGATCTGGATGCGCTCTCCGCGCAAGGCACGGCGAATGAAGATGCCCACAAATCCCTTCGTGTCGCTTTTCAAGTCCATTCGCGGGCCGTACGTGTTGGTCAGACGGAGGCTCACCGTGCGCATGCCGTAGACATCGTGGTACAGCGAATAGTACATCTCGGCCGCCAGATTGTTGATCCCGTTGACGTCCACCGGACGGACCGGGTGGTTCTCGTCGACGGGCAGATAACGGGGGCGGCCGTACAGCTGCCGAGTGCTGGCGAAGACGATTTTCACGCCGGAGCCCAGTTTTCGGCAAGTCTCGAGCAGCGAGAGCTGGCTGCGACAGTTGATGTCCAGATCGGTTGCCGGATCCCGCATGCTGTCGATGTGGCTCAACTGACCCGCCAGGCTGAAGATCACGTCCTGCCCCTGAACCAGATACGGCATGCTGTGTTCGTCGCGGATGTCCGAGAAGTTGACCCGGATGCGGTCCCGCACCGGCTCGATGTTCGCCAGATTCCCGCCGTAGGCCGGAATCATCGAATCGACCGCCGTGATCTGGGCTCCCAAGCGGACCAGTTCGATGGCCAGGTTGCTGCCGATGAAGCCCAATCCGCCGGTAATCAGCACGCGTTTCCCGGCGTAGAAATCAAAGCGGTTTGTCGTTGGCGGTGCATTCATAGCGGACGATCACTTGCGGCTTGCCGTTGAGATGCAAGAAAACCCGGCCCACGTACTCTCCCACGACGCCCATCACGAACAGCTGCACTCCGGTAAAGAACGTCACACAGACGAGCACCGTCGGAATCCCGATCGTCACCCCAGGGTTGATGTACAGCCGGTCGAAAACCGTCCACACCAGGAACAAGGCACTCAGCGCGGAAGTCCCCAGTCCCGCCAGCGTGGCCCAGCGGAGCGGCGCGATGGAATAGCCGAGGAACATGTTGGACCACAGGCAAAACAGCTTGCGCAGCGTGTACCCGCTGCGTCCGTCCTGGCGCTCCCGATGCTCGACGTCGACCTGCCCAATGCGCCGCGTGGTTTCCAGGATCATCCCGTCCAAGTACGGGAACGGCGCCTGGTACATGCCCAGGGCGTCCACCACGAGGCGGCTCATGATCTTAAAACTCGACAGGTACAGGCCCCGCGGCTTCCGGAGCATTACGGACGCCACCGCGTTGGTGAACCAGCTGCCGAGGTTGCGGAACCAGTTGTGACGCTTGCTACGGTACCGCCCATAAACGACATCGAAACCGTGGGTTCGGACGCAGTCCAAGAGAACAAGCAGTTGGTCCGGCGGGTTCTGTCCATCGTCGTCCAAGGTGGCCACGTAAGCCCCGACCGACCGCCGCAGCCCCGCCAAGACCGCACTGTGCTCTCCGAAGTTCCTTGCAAGCTGGATGAACGACACCGTCCTTGGGTACTTCGCCACCAACTTCTGACATGCGGCTTCACTCTCATCTGTCGAGCCATCGTTGACCAACACGACTTCGAAAGGAACGGACGTCAACACGGCATGGAGGTCGTCGACCACCTGTTCGATGGTCCGACTTCCGTTGTACACGGGAATCACGACGGAGAGTTCGACCGTTTTCCGCTCCGGAACCGTCTCGGTGCCCGGATTCGAGTCACCGTGGTCGAACTCAGAGGCCGGCGTCACGGGGGGCACGGGATGTCTCGCTTGCGCTTGGTACTTGTACTTTCACCGATCCACGCCGAAAACGTGGAAAGAAAATATCCCGTGAGCGGTCAATTTCTTTCCCGTTCGCGGGGCTTGGGCGGCGCGTTTTCCATGTGGTTGATCCCCACTCGATCTGGACTCGCAGATTGGACGAGATCTAGTCCCCGAAGCCGCTGCAAACGAAATGCCAGCGCGCGCCGGGGTTACGTGCCGAAGGCATTGACGGCCCTGATCCTCATGGCTTAAGTTACGCGTCGCACCAAGAAGTCGAGCAAGTCGGCCTCGTCCGGGGGCTTGCCTCGCGACAAACCGCGGTACATTCGGGCCGCCGTCTCGTGAAAAGCCTGCCCGATGACGAAGTAGTCGGGCGGTGGGCGCAGCCTTCTTCCTTCAACGTACTCCAACAGATACCGACACGTGCAGAACTCGACGGAAAGAACCTTGGAGAAACGGAGTTCCGCACCCCAGGATTCACTGCCCAAATCGGCGCCGCATCTCGGCGCTGGAAATCCCGCCTTCGGCACGGACACGGGCACGCGAGCGCTCAATCAAGTCAAGAAACTCACGGTTTGTGCTTAGAGCCACGGTTTCCATGTCCGCGTTCTGGATCGGCACGAGGGCAGCCACGGGCTGGCCGTGGCTGGTCACTACCAGTGGGTCGTTGCCGATGTCCGCTGCGTAGTCGGCCAGCGACGCGGTTGCGGCCGTCTGTTCGATAACCTTCATAGTTTGATCTCCTTGCCACCAATCAAGACGCGGTTGAGATCCTTGACGCCGACCGCCAAAATCGTCACCACTTGCTCTGGCAATTCTTCAATCTCGTAGTACACCCGAAGCTCATCGATCCGCAGTTCTCAAGGCGCAAGCGGGTCCGGACGCATCGGTCTGCGGTTTCTCGTCTCGACTCCAGGCTCATGCTCCAACTGCTCGTCTACGCCATCGAACACCACCGTACGCTGCCGAGCAGTCAGTACCCGGAGGTGTTCGTCAGTCGCCGGCGAGTAGTCGATTCGGTATGCCAAATCAGGAACTCCTCGTCTCCGTGTCCCTCGCACCTCCGCCATGCCGAACGACCAGGATAACGAGGCGGCGGTCCTGACCCGAACCACTGGCAACCGACCCTTATCGCCGCTCTCGTTCATCAGTTAGTTCGTTGTCTTCAGGGTGCCTGCCAAGCACAGCCGACCGACGTTGGGGACACGGCTGCGCGCCGCAGGATTCAGAGTAGGGCGGTCTTTGGTCGCCCAAAGCCCAACGTGTGGCCCACTTGACGGTGATAACGGCGGCGTTGAGCACGGAGGCCATGCCTGCAATTAGCGGGAACGAGACGCATATCGGAAACCAAGTTAAGGGATTGTAGTGTCGCGGGCCCGGCGCGTCCAAGTTTCGCTCGAACACGACGAAACCGCAGATCCCCGCAAGAACGAAGACGAAAGTCAGGAGGGACCTCAGCGAGAACCGAAGGCCCTTTCGGCGGGATCGAACGGACTCCATCGTGACGAACGTGGCCACCAGAACGACGACCGACACAATGATATTCACCGTCGCAGCCGGGGCGTTGACGGCAGACAGCGCGGAGATCTTGCGGGGCACCGACGAGCCAAGTTCAAAATACTCCCATCGCCAAGCATGCTCCAAAGGCCATCCATAGCGCCTCAGGTTGTGAACTTCCATGAAGCTGTAGTGGAACGCGTGCGATTGGCCAACGAGTTGCGCGCCAAGAAGAGACAACCCGATCAGACAACAGGCAACAATTCCCAACCAGCGCCGATCGGAAAACCAAACGATTCCGACTCCGAACGACACGCCGAGAAGAGCGAAGAGGCAGAGTTGTTGCAGCATCGCACTCATACGTCTCGGCCCAACGAACGATTGATCTACCCAATCTGGTAAGCATCGGGCGTCTCGGCCGCGATGGGCCGACGGAATGTCTGGGATTACAGCCGGAAGACAAACGCTATTTGACGACGTAAGTCCTGGTTTGTCAACGTATCAGGTTGAAATCTGCGAAGCTGCGGGACGCCATGATTACCCGACGGAGCTTCTGGATATCACCGCCACGATGCCACGAATTGTCGCTGCTTCGCGTTTTCCGGCGACTCACGGTGGCCACGCTCACGATCCTGCTTCCGCAGGCTCGCCAGCACTTTGAGGACGTTTGCGTCCGTCGCCATTGCGTGTCGCAGCAGCCAGCACGCGACGACGGTGCCGGTCCGGCCGACGCCGCCTCAGCAATGGACATAGGTGGACCTTCCGGCGGCCAGGGAGTCGTCGATGGCGTCCGGGATCGCAGTCATCGCGGCACGCGTCGGCGCGGACAGGTCGCGGATCGGGTGTCGGCAACACGACACGTCGGGGCAGAGTTGTTTAGAGTCCGGCCAACGCCTTCTCGATCATGTCCTGGCGGGCCAACTTTTCTCGCCACTGCACAGGAATTCCGCTTTCACCCCAGTAAGCCCCGGCCAGTTGCCCGCAGACGGCGCCGGTCGTGTCGGCGTCGTCGCCGAGATTGACGGCTCGCAGCACCGCCTCGCGGAAATCCTTCGCGTCGTGAAATGCCCACAGGGCGGCCTCCAGGCTCTCGACAACGTAACCGGAACCGACGATCTCCGGCGGTTCCTTGTCGCGGAAGCTGCCCGCGGCCACGGCGTCGACCTCCGGGTGTAATGGAAAGGACTTCCGGAGTTCCGCCAGCAGCGGCCACGCCGGGTCCAGGACCTCCCGACGGTCCTCGCCGCGGAGGAGTGCAGCCAATAGGATCCCGAAGTAGGCACAGGCAGACTGGCACTGAGGACTGGCATGCGTCGGGACACTGGATTCGACCAGCAAACGGACCAAATCTCCCAGGCGATCGGGAAAAAGATCGGCGTAGCGGATCGGGACGGGGGCCAGTCGCATGATCGAGCCGTTTCCGGCCGCGCGTTCCGAGGGATCGCCCGAGGACTTGGCATCCCTTGTCTTCTTGAATCGGCCCAGAGCGCTGCGGGTAGTGTTCCCGATGTCGAAACAGCGTCCATTGACCGAGTACTCGCCATGCTGCCGCCACGCCAGGTAGCGATCGGCCTGATCGAGAATGGCCCGCCGGTGGGCCTGACCCGAATGACACGACGACAACCATGAACGATCGCTCCTAAGTCAGACGTTGAGCACGCGCGTACGCCACCAACCTCGATGACTCGACGGCTCCTGTCCGTCTGCAGCGTGGGTTGGGGCCGCGTCCCCGACATTCGAACTCGTCGTACTTTCCGTCGGCGCGATTCCCCGCGGTGCCACCCGCACCGGCCGCCGGATCGCAGATCCACGCCCGCCACCGCGCCCCGATCCCGCCGATATTTTTGTCTTGACAATTCGTACCATGCGTCTTCACCTCAAGCTCGAACTGCAGGCCCGTCGACGGCCTCGGTCAGCCATCGTACAATGCACGCGAGAGCGAACGGTCCACCTGAATTGACGCAGGAATTCCATGTTGCTGGGAATCAAGCCCACCGTCGATTTCGTGTTCAAGAAGGTGTTTGGCAGTCCGGAGAACGTCCCCGTTCTGATCGGGCTGCTGAACGCCATCCTGAAGCTGGCCCATCCGATCGTCCACGCGGAGATCCTCAACCCGTTCAGCTACCAGGAATTCGCGGACGACAAGCTTGTCGTGCTGGATATCCGGGCTCGCGATTCGGCGGGCCGGTGGCTGAACATCGAGATGCAGGTAACGGTCTTTGCCGGGCTGCTCCAGCGGCTGGTCTACTACGCCTGCACGATGTACGTCGAGCAACTGGAGCCCGGCCAGAGTTATGCGGATCTGCGGTCCGCGGTCTCGATTTGCCTGCTCAACAAGAGACTGTTTCGCGAGGACACGATCCCTCACCACCGTTTCCGGCTGGCGGATCCGGAGCACGGCATGGAGGTTTCCGATTCCATCGAAGTACACACCGTGGAGCTGACGAAGTATAATTTGCAGGAGGAAACGATTTCCTCGGCCCCGGCGATCGAGCAATGGGCCTTTTTCTTCCTGTTTGCGGACGGGTACGAGCCGGAGCGGTTACGGGCCTTGTTGCCCGGAGTCGAGTTTCAGCAAGCGATTTCCGTGGTCGAAGCGATCGCGGCCAAGACGGAGGATCGGATGATGTACGACCAGCGTTTGAAGGCACAGCGCGACTATCAGTGGGGATTGGACAGCGCGCGGCAAGAGGGCCGGCAAGAGGGCATGGAAGAAGGCTTGGAGAAAGGGATCGAGAAGGGGATCGAGAAGGGTGAATTGTTAGGGAAGATTCAAGTACTCCAACAACTTCTCGGCGAAGAGCCTAGTTCCACGGCGAGTCTGCGCGAGCGAACGATCAGCGAGCTGTCCACCCTGCTGGCGGATTTGCAGCAGCGTCTGCGGTCGCGAGAACCTTAGCTGCGCGGCGTCCTGCACTCGCAATACAAATCGTTGTCACGTCACAAGTTGCGTAACTAGAGCAACCGCGGCGCCACCCGCTTTCTGAGGAGATAGCCATGTCCGGCACCGGAAAAGGAGGGGGGGCTTTGTCGTCATCTGTGCCTCCTGTTCTTCAAGACGCGGCTATTGGCTGAAGGACTCCAGAATCTGCGCGGCGATGTGCTGGCCCATGAGTTGCGAGTCTGCGAGGGTGAAGTGCAGGCTGGCGAAGGCTTGCAGCTTTACGCGGTTCGCGATCACGAGGCCGTAGAGATTCATGCTGATCGACTGGCGTTATCCGCCGGAGTGGTGCGACAAGGAACTCAGCCGCATCCTGGCGCGTCTCGGGCACGCCCCAAGTCGGTCGACATGTTGGTCAAAGTGCGCTTGCTGACGGCAGCCGATCGTTCCTAACGTTCCCATGTGCGGTCCAGCGATTCCGCCCAACGCATCCGCTCGGGTCCTTCGCGCCGCCGGATTTCCATGTCTACAGCAGACGATTGCCGAGGAACAGCAGGTCCTTGCCAGTGAGCCACCCGCCGCTGGACGCCGTCATGGACGCAGCCGTCAAGAACAGGCCGACCGGTCCAAGCAGAACCCAAGTGAGTCGGCAAAGCGGTACGCTCAGGAGCTTGAGCGGCGCGTTTTCCATGCGGCTGCAACCCCACTCAATCTGGACTCGCAAATTGGACGAGGTTTCGTTCCCGAAGCCGCTGCAAACGAACTGCCAGCGAGTGCCGGGGTTACGGGCAAAAGGCATTGACAGCCCTGATCCTCAATGCCTAAGGTACGTGCGGCGCCTCCTTTGCTCCGAAAGTCAGCGATGCACACAACGTCTGAGAAGAATCCCAGCTCCCCGAATCCGCTGCACTGGTTTCCCGAGTTCCTCGAATTGGGACGGCATCGCTTCCGTTCGGAAGGCCGGCTGCTTGGCTCGGCAATCTTGGTGGGCATCGTGGCAGGGCTGGGCGCCGTGGTGTTCGCGGCGAGCTGCCATTTCGTTTCTTGGCTGGCCCTCGACCAAGTGGCCGGCTATCGGCCGATGGGGCCGGTGGGCGAAACGCGGCTCGGCTGGCTCGCGGATTCGGAGCGCATTTTTCATCCCTGGTGGCTCGTGGTCGTGCCCGCGGTCGGCGGTTTGCTGAGCGCGTACATCGTGTTCAAATTCGCGCCGGAGGCCGAGGGGCACGGGACGGACGCGGCCATCGCCGCCTATCATCACGGGCAGGGCCGGATCCGGCCGCAGGTCCCGGTGGTCAAGCTGATCTCGTCGGCGATCACGATCGGAACCGGAGGTTCCGCCGGCCGCGAAGGGCCGATCGCGCAGATCGGCGCCGGTTTCGGTTCGCTGCTGGCAACCCTGCTGCGGATGAGCGTTTCCGAGCGGCGGATCCTCTTGGCCTGCGGGATGGGGGCCGGGGTGGGGGCCATCTTTCGCGCACCGCTGGCCGGGGCCCTGTTCGCCGCGGAGATCCTCTACTGTTCACCGGAGTTCGAGCCGGAAGTCATCATCCCGGCGGGCATTGCCAGCGCCGTGGCCTACTGTACGTTCGGCCTGGTTTTCGGCTGGCAACCGCTGTTCCAGACCCCGTCGTTTGCCTTCGACAATCCCTGGCAACTGGGTCCGTATTTGCTGTTGGCCGTTGTCTGCGCGCTGATGGCGATGTTGTACACCCGGACCTTCTACGGCGTTCATGCGCTGTTCAAGCGGGTGCCGGGGCCGCGGCTCCTGAAGCCGGTGTTGGGCGCCTTGCTGACCGGGACTCTGGGCGTCGGCATGTACTTCCTGCTCGGCCGCGAGCGGACCGTCCTGGCCGTCTTGTCGACCGGCTACGGTGTCTTGCAGGAGGGACTGCAGAACGAGCTGGCCATGTCGGCAGGTCTGCTCTTGGCGGTGGCGTTTGGCAAGATCCTGACGACCAGCCTGACGATCGGCAGCGGCGGCTCCGGGGGCGTGTTCGGGCCTGCGATGGTGATCGGCGGCTGCAGCGGCGGCGCCGTGGGGACGTTGTTCCATCAGCTCTGGCCCGGACTGGTGCCGCATCCGGCGAGCTTTGTGATCATGGGCATGGCCGGATTTTTTGCCGCGGCGGCGAAGACGCCCTTTTCGACGCTGATCATCGTCAGCGAAATGACGGGCGACTATCGGCTGTTTCTGCCGGCGCTGTGGGTCTGCGCCTGGTCCTTTCTGCTGTCCGACCGGCAGTCTCTGTACCGGTCGCAGGTCGAAAGCCGCTCCCGTTCGCCGGCTCACCAAGGCGACTACGTGCGCGAGGTCTTGGCCGGGCAGCTGGTGCGGCAGTTTCTGACGCCGCACAAGGAGGTTCCGGTGCTGCGCCCGGCCGACCCGCTGGCCGTCGTGCTGTCGCGGCTGGATCAGACGGGTTACACCGTGTTGCCCGTGGTGGATGAAGGCCGGCGTCTGCTGGGAGTCGTCAACTTGGAGGAAGTCCATCTGGCGGCCCGGTCGCAGCACGCCCGAGTCATGCTGCTGGCGGCCGATCTGATGCGTGACGACGTGCTGCCGCTGCAACCGGATCACGGCCTGGACCGCGCCTTGGAGTTGTTCGTACGGAACAACCTCCAGGCCCTGCCGGTGGTCCAGGACGCCGCGGATCGCCGTGTCGTTGGCATCGTCCGCCGCTCCGATATCGCCTCGGCCTACGTCCGCCGCATGCACGGGGAGCCGAGGTGACCGGGCGATTGACACGGCCGAGCACGTGTGCCTAGATTGTTCGATGGCGGCCGCTCTCCGCTTGTCAGGCACGGTGGCGTCCGACTTGCGGCAGTGGCTGCGGAGCGGACAGGCTGAGCGTCGCCGTTCGCGAAAAGGGGACAGGACCCTTTTGCCGGAACGGCCCGCCGGGTGCTTTGCACAAAAGGGTCCTGTCCCCTTTTTGCGAACCTTGTTTAGTCACACGTTGACAAGGAGCATCACGATGGCCATGGCAGAGAAGACAAGAAACAGGCAGGCGGGTTTTCGTGGACGTTGTCTGACGCGGCGGGGGTTTCTGGGCACGGTGGCGGCCACTGGTCCGCTCCTGCTGCCATCTGGCCAGGCCCTGGGCTACGCGGCCAACGAACAGTTGCAGGTGGCCGTGGTGGGTCTCGGCGGGCGGGGTTCGGGGTTCGCCGTCGAGGAAGGCTGGTCGTCGGTGCGCCAGCAGACGGGCGGCCGGATCGCCGCGCTGTGCGACGTCAACAAGCAGAAAGCGGCCGAGTCGTTTGCGCGCTACCCCGACGTCCCGAAGTACGAGGATTTCCGCGTGATGATCGACGAGATGGGGTCGAAGCTCGACGCCGTGGTCGTCGCCACGCCCGACCACGTCCACGCCGCGCCCTCGGCTCTGGCCCTGCGTGCCGGCAAACACGTGTTCTGCGAGAAGGGCTTGACCCGCACCGTTCAGGAAGCCCGCACACTGGCCGAGTTGACCGTCGAGAAGAAACGCTCGACCCAGATGGGCAATCAGGCCGGCTACAACGAGCGTGTGATCGAAACCGTGTGGGCCGGCCGGCTGGGCGAAATCCAGACGATCCACATGTGGGGCGGCCCCGGCGCGGGGCCGCGCAAAGCGCCCGAAGCGACGCAGGACGTGCCCGACTATCTCAACTGGGACCTGTGGCTCGGGCCGGCGGCTTTTCGGCCCTACCATCCGGACTGGCTGCGGCATTCCATGTGGCGGGACTTTTCCTGTGGGCATCCGGGCTGGTGGGGCGCGCATCTCTGGGCCACGCTCTTCAAGGCGATGAAGATCGAGACGCTCTGGCCGATCGCTCAACAGCCGCCGGCTGCGGGGGCGAAGACCGTCAAGGTGACCGCCGAATGCTGCGAAGTGTGCGAACTCACCTTTCCCAACGCGAGCATCGTTCACTGGGACATCCCGGCGCGCATGGACCTGCCGCCGATTCGCATCAGTTGGTACTCGGGCGGGCGGGAGCCCGAAAAACGCCGCCGCGATTTTCTCCGCGAGCTGTTCGGCAAGCACCCCACGTGGGGCAGCGTGGAGGACAAACGATGGAGCAACTGGGTGGGCAACCTGTGGGTCGGCACGGAAGGGGTGATGTACACGTTCGGCCACGGCGACACCACCGTGGCCATGTTCCCCGAGGAGAAGTTCAAGGACTTGGGCGATCCGCCCCCGTCGCTGCCGCGTCCGCTGCCGGGACGGTTTCTCCGGGGCTGGGTCGAGGGCATGAAAACGGGGTCGGCACCCATGGGCTGCTTCAACGCGTTCAGCGGGCCCTTCACCGAGTGGTATCTGCTGGCCAACATCGCCACGCAGTTCCCGGACAAGACTTTGGAGTTCGATCCCGTGAGCTGCCGGATCATCAACGACGAGGACGCCGACCGGAAGATCCGTCCGGCCTATCGGGAAGGCTGGAAGCTCTGAAAGCACCGGATCGGCCGAGTCGTGGCCTGAGTCGAGCCGGATGTTTGGAGGACGGATTGGCAATCCGTCCCACTTTCAATGCAGCTTCGAAGTCTGGAGAGGCGTGCCAATGGTCCTGGGAGATGACAGTCTGCGGCAATGGTTCCGCATCGGTTGCCTGGTCGTGGCGGCGTGGCTTCTGTCGGCGTCCGCGCGACAGGCAGACGC
The DNA here is from genome assembly GCA_964443915.1 of uncultured Pirellulaceae bacterium. Taxonomy (GTDB): domain Bacteria; phylum Planctomycetota; class Planctomycetia; order Pirellulales; family Pirellulaceae; genus Anammoximicrobium. The sequence goes on along the minus strand of CAYUFW010000072.1, from coordinate 12,010 downwards.
TCAACAAACGGCCGTCCGGCCGGAGACGTCGCCGGGAGCGGATGGTCCTGCGGGACGGCGGGCCGTGCCGGAACCGCCGGCGGCCGATCCACGGGCGGTCCAGGCGGCCGTCGAATGCGTCGATGAACTCGGCGGCAGCATCCGCTACGACGGCAAGAAGATCGTCGGCGTGCAGGGCGACAGGCACCCGGCGACGGACGACGACGTCAGAGTGTTCGCCAGGTTGACGGACCTTGAGGAACTCGCGCTCCAAGGCGAGGCGATCACCGACGCCGCGGTCGGCTACCTGGCTGGCCTGCCGAAGCTGTACCACCTGTCGCTGGAGGGGACGAGCGTCAGCGATGGCGGCGTGGCGAAGCTGAAGCAGCTTCGCAGTCTCCGGCGGCTGAACCTGAGCCGCACTGCCTCCCTGACCGACGCAGCGCTGGCCCACCTCGCGGCGTTGCCTGATTTGCAGTATCTGGAACTGCGCGAGAATGACCTTGGCGACGGGGCCCTCGAACATCTCCAGCGGCTCGACAAGCTCCGGCTTTTCGATGTGCGCGGCTGTCAGTGGGTGACCGACGTCGGCCTGGGACACATGGCCGGTCTGACGCGCCTTCGCGCACTGCGGCTGGGCAGCCCGGCCGTCAGCGACGTCGGCCTCGCCAAGCTGGCCGGCCTGAGCCAGCTCGCCGAGCTGTCGGTCGAGGGCTCGACGGCCGTGACCGACGCTGGGTTGCAGGTGCTCGCGAACTTCCACGAGATGACCAGCCTGCGGGTGTCCCATTGTCCGAACGTCAGCGACCGCGGCCTCGCGCCGCTGGCCAACATGCCCAAGCTGCGGCTGCTCTTTCTGCGCGGCACCCCTATCACCGGCGTCTGTCTGGCGTCCGTCAAGGACGGCGCGGACCTGCGGCGGATTGATTTGGCCGAGACACGGGCTGACGATGGCGCGCTGAGGCATCTGGGCCGCATGAAGCGTCTCGAATGGCTCAGCCTCTGGAAGACCCCGGTGACCGACGCGGGCATGCGCCATCTTGCCGGCCTGCCGAAGCTGACCTCCTTGCGATTGGCGGAAACGGCCGTCGGCGACGCGGGTCTGGCGGAGATCGCCAAGATCGAGAGCCTCGAAGAACTGGACCTGGAGCTGCTGCGAATCAGCGACAAGGGACTGGCGCAACTGAAGAGCCTAAAGAACCTCCAGCGGCTCAACCTGGCGATGGTCCTTGTCTCGGACGAAGCCGTCGCCGCCTTGCAAGCGACCATCCCGAATCTGGAGGTTCTCCGCTGGCGGATTCCCGGCGGCTGGTCCTCCTGAAACAGCATCACCTGTTTTGAAAAGTCCGGCTTCTGGCACCCAAGGGGCCGGTGGTGTATCATCAGGGCCATGACGACGAGCAAGGAATTGGAAACGGAACAGCCGGCAGGTTCGACGATCCGCACGTTGATCGTCGACAACGACCGCGCGCACGCGCTAGCAGTTGAGGAGATCCTGGAGCGGATCGGCTACAAGTGCGACATTGCGACATCCGGGCCGGAGGGCCTAAAGCGGGTTCAGGAAAACGTTTACGACGTCGTGGTCACGGATCTGGTGATGAACGACGTCGACGGCATGGAGATCCTGGGCCGCACGAAACAGTTGCTGCCGGAATGCGAAGTGGTGATGGTCACGGGGCACGCCTCGGTGCCCAAGGCGGTCGAGGCGATGCAGCAGGGGGCGTTCAACTTTCTGGAGAAGCCCATCTCGTCCAACCGGTTGCGGGCCGTCTTCGAGCGGGCGGTGGACGCGGTGCGGTTGCGCCGCCAGAACCTGGAGCTGACGCAGCGGCTGGACGAGCGGTTCGGCTTCGAGGGGATCATCTACGCCAGCGACAAGATGCAGGTGGTGATTGACCGGCTGAAACGGATCGCGCCCACGGACGCCACGGTGCTCATCGCGGGGGAAAGCGGCACGGGCAAAGAACTGATCGCCCAGGCGATTCACCAGAACAGCCCGCGCAAGAACAAGCGCATGGTGCCGCTGAACGCCCGCGCCGTGGCCGAAAACCTGGTTGAGAGCGAATTGTTCGGGCACGTCAAAGGGGCTTTCACGGACGCCGTTACCGACCGCGTCGGCGCGTTCGAATACGCCAACGGCGGCACGCTGTTCCTGGACGAAGTGGGCGACATGCCCATGTCGACCCAAATCAAGCTGCTGCGCGTCCTGGAGGACCACCAGATCACGCGCGTCGGCGACAACAAGCCCATCAAGGTCAACGTCCGTCTGGTGTCGGCGACCAACCGCAATCTGGAGGAAGCGGTGGAGCGCGGCGACTTCCGCCGCGATCTGTACTACCGCATCAAGGTCGTCACGGTCCTGCTGCCGCCCCTGCGGGAGCGCCGCGAGGACATCATGCCCCTGGTGGATCACTTCCGCCGACAATTCGCCAAACGCCACGGCAATCCGGTCAAGAACATCTCGCCGACGGTCAGCCGCATGCTGTTCTCGCACGATTGGCCCGGCAACGTGCGGCAGCTGCGCAACGCCGTCGAGACGATGGTCGTGCTGGACACGGACGGAGTCCTGGACGTGGACGACTTGCCGCCCGAACTGGCCGATGCCGAGCAGCCGCAGGCTCCGCCGGGCGAAGGCCCCATGAGCCTGATCGGGCAGCCCATGTCGGAAATCGAGCGTTGGGCGATCGAGCAGACGCTGAAGCTGACCAACGGAAACCGGGAAGAAACCGCGCGGATCCTGGGCATCGGCGCGCGAACCTTGTATCGCAAACTGGACAAGTTCGATCTCTAAACCGCGGCAAAATGGTCCTGTCCCCTTTTCGCGAAACCTGCGAACGGATTCCATGCCCGACATTCGCCTGCTGCCATCCAGCGTGGTCAACAAGATCGCCGCCGGCGAGGTGATCGAGCGTCCGGCGAGCGTCGTCAAGGAGTTGATGGAGAACTCCGTGGACGCCGGGGCTCGGCGGATCGACGTCTCGATCGAGAAAGGCGGCACGGAACTGGTGCGCGTCGCCGACGACGGCGGCGGGATCAAGGCCGACCAACTGCCGTTGGCGGTGGCCAGCCACGCGACCAGCAAGATCGTCGATGCGGACGACCTGTTCGACGTGCGGACGCTGGGGTTTCGCGGCGAAGCCTTGGCGTCCGTCGCCGAGATCAGCCACTTCCTGCTCCGCAGCCGCCACCGCGACGAGCCGGCAGGCTGCCAACTCGAGGTCCGCGGGGGGCAGGCCGGTGCGGTGACGCCTTGCGGCTGTCCGGTCGGGACGGTCGTCGAGGTCCGGCAGCTGTTCTTCAACACGCCCGTGCGGCGCAAGTTTCTGCGGGCGACGCAGACCGAAATGGGGCACGTCACCGAGGCCTTCATCCGCATCGCGCTGGTCCACCCGGCCGTCCATTTCACGCTGCAGCACAACGAGCGGTCGGTTTACGATCTGCCGCCGGTGGACAGCTGGCGGGAGCGGATTGTGACGTTCTTCGGCGGCGAGATCGGCCAGTCGCTGATTCCCGTGGCCAGCGACGACGGGCAGATCCGCTGGACCGGCTACGTGGCGGATCCGAACTACAGCCGGGCGAACAACCGCATGCAGTATTTCTTCCTGAACGGGCGGCACATCCGCGACCGCTCGCTGCAGCACGCGCTGGGCGAAGCCTACCGCGGCCTGCTGATGACAGGCCGCTGGCCAATCGCCTTTCT
>CAYUFW010000072.1:0-8313 GCA_964443915.1 uncultured Pirellulaceae bacterium | reverse complement strand
CACCCGACGAAGCTGGAGGTGCGGTTTCAGGACGGGGGACGGATCTACAGCCAGTTGCTGTCTGCGCTGCGGCAGAAGTTCCTCAGCACGGATCTGACGGCGCGGGTCAAGCCCGCGCCGCTGCCCGCCGACGCCGATCCGGCCGGGGCGCTCGATCCAACCCGCTCCGCCCAACACCGCGACGAGTTGGTCCAATGGGCGCAAGGCCAGCTGGAGGGAAGGCCGCCGCCGGCCGGCCACGCCGGTCAGGACGCGGGCAGCCGCGCGGCAGGGGAAAGGCCCGCGGCCTCACCGGGGCCGCTGCCGGCGGCAGCGGCTGCGCAGCAAAGCCGGCTGCCGCTGGATTTTGACCGCTCCACCGGCCGGACGCCGTCGTTCCGGCCGTTCCCCGATTTCGGCTCTGCCGCCCACGGACCGTTGGCCCCGCTGCCGCGGCCGGAAGTGGGCCACCCGGAACGCGGGGAACACCTGCACGGGGATGTCGCCCGGCCGCTGGACCAGCCGCCCCGTCCGCCGCACGCGGCATCCCAGCCGGCGCTGTCCAGCGCGGGGCTGCAGGTCCACAACCGGTATCTGATCACGGAGAGCGAGGACGGGGTGGAGATCATCGATCAGCACGCCCTGCACGAACGGATCCTGTACGAGCAACTGCGCGAGAAGGTCTCGGCGGGGGCGCTGGAGAAGCAGCGGCTGCTGGTGCCGGAGCCGGTCTCGATGTCCCCGGCCGAAGCCGCCGCAGCGCTGGAGGCGAAGGAGGTCCTGGCCCAGTTGGGAATCGAAATCGAGCCGTTTGGCGGCGACACGATCTTAGTCTCGACCTACCCCGCCATGCTGGCCAATTTCGACCCGCACGAGGTTTTGCGGCAGATTGTGGAGCAACTGATGACCGGCGGCAACGTCCCGCAACGCCGCGATTTGCTGGACGAAATGCTGCACATGATCTCCTGCAAGGCCGCCGTCAAGGCCGGCGACCGGCTCACGCCGGACGAGATCACGTCGCTGCTCCAACAGCGGCATTACTATCGGGACACTCATCACTGTCCGCACGGCCGGCCGACCGCGCTGGTGTTCACGCGGGAGGAACTGGACAAGCGTTTCAAGCGGACGTGACAAGGCAAATTGAAAAACGCGGCGTTAGAACTTAGAATAGGGTTCGTGTCGTTGCCCACGAATCGTTTAACCGCGACCGGGTACCCGCGTGCGGGTGTGGGAGCGCGCGGCGGATCGGCAGCCCGGCTCCGGCGCGCTCCCCGTTGGGTCGCGGTTGAACGAGAACACATCCGCCTTATACGAGAGAGCGTCCGACCATGATTTGCGTATGCATTGGCCGCGGCCGCCACAAGCACATGTTGGCCGAGCACCGTTACCTGGCCGAGCAGGGCATTCCGCTCGTCGAACTCCGTGTGGACTACATCCGCAGCCGGCTGAGTTTGAAGCGTCTGCTGACCGACCGGCCTTGTCCCTGCATCATCACGTGCCGCCGTCAGCAGGACGGGGGCCAGTGGGCCGATACCGAACAGGCACGCCAGACGGTGCTGCGGACGGCGATCGTCGAGGGCGCGGACTACGTGGACTTGGAGGAAGACATTGCCAAGGACATCCCGCGGTACGGGAAGACGAAGCGGATCATCAGTTACCACAATTTCCGCGACACGCCGGACGACTTGTACGAGATTCACCAGCGGATGAGCGGGATGGACCCCGACGTGATCAAGATCGCCGCGCTGACGCACCGCCCCAGCGACAACGTCCGCATGTTGCGGCTGATGCAGGAGTCCAAGGTGCCCACGATCGGGATTTGCATGGGCGAGATTGGGACGCCGACGCGGATTCTGGCGGGCAAGTTCGGCGCGCCGTTCACGTACGCCTCGTTCCAAGACGAACGCTCGCTGGCGCCCGGCCAGGTCAGCTACAAGGAGTTGCGGGACGTCTATCGCTACGACAGCATCGGCCCGGAGACGGAGGTCTACGGGGTCATCGCCGATCCCGTGGCGCAGAACATGAGCCCCTTGCTGCACAACGTGGCCTTCGGCCACCTGGGCCTGAACAAGGTCTTCGTCCCCTTCCGCGTGCCGCGGGACGACCTGGCCGAGTTCATCCGCGAATGTCCCGAACTGGGCATCAAGGGCCTGGCGGTCGGCATTCCGCACAAGGACGACATCCTGAAGCACTTGAGCAAAGCCGACGGCGTCGTGCGGAACATCGGGGCCGCGAATACCGTGTTGTTCGACGGCCGCGAGGTGGTCGGTTACAACACGGATTTCCGCGGTTTTCAGGACGCCCTGGATACCGTCTTTCACGAGGACGAGCAGGGTCGGCCGCTGGTGGGCCGCGTGACCATGATCCTGGGCGCCGGCGGCATCACGAAGGCGATCGCGCATTCGCTGAAGCGTCGCGACGCCGACGTCGTGCTCTCCTCGCGGACCCACGAACGGGCCTTGGTGCTGGCCGAGAAGTTCCGCTGCCGCACGGTGCAATGGTACGAGCGGACCAAGGTCGACCCGGACATCCTGATCAATGCGACCCCGGTGGGGATGCACCCTAACGTGGACGAGACGCCGTTGGACGCCAAGTACATGCGGCGCGACATGATCGTCGTCGATACCGTGTACAACCCGGAGCAGACGTTGCTGATCAAACAATCGCGGGAGGTGGGCTGCCGAGTGGTCACCGGGGTGGAAGTCCTCGTCCGTGAAGCAGCTCTGCAAGTGGAGCATTTCACCGGCCAGACGGCGCCCGTGGACCTGATGCGGACGGCCCTGAAACGGGCCATCGGACCTGCCCGGTGGCAGGACTGACGGCGTGAAACGGCGGTGACTCAGTTGTTGTACTTGCTGATCTTCGTGCTCGGCGCCGTGCTGGGCGGCCAACTCAACCGGGGCATCTACGGCCTGGCGTGGCGCCGCCGAGCCATCAGTCCCTGGTCGGAACCGCCTCCGGACGCCCCGCCGCGCCGCTGCACGGACCTGATTCCGGTCCTGGGCTGGTTCGGCCTGCGGCGCGAATCCGCGTGGCACGGTCCGGCCTTCTGGGTGCGGCCCCTGCTGATCGAACTGGCCGCCGGCTTCGGCGCGGCGTGGTTGTACTGGTGGGAGGTCGAGCAAGCGGCGCTGATGCCGCGCATCGCGCCGCCGCCGTTCCCGCTGTCGCTGCTGTTGGCCCAGTACGCCAGCCACGTGATGCTGATCGCCCTGATGCTGGTCGCCACGTTCATCGACTTTGACGAGAAGACGATTCCGGACGCGATCACCGTGCCTGGGGCGTTGCTGGGGTTGGTCTTCTTCACCCTCGTGCCGGCCGCCGCTCCGCCCGTCGTCCGGGCGACCATCAGCGGTCCTTGGCAAGTCGCGCCCCTGTGGTTCACGGCCCCCAATGCGTGGCCTAAGAGTTTGGACGCCTGGCCGGGTTTGGCCCTCGGCGCCGCCTGTTTCGTCGGCTGGTGCCTGGCGATCTGGCCCAAGACCTCGACGTTGCGGCGGGGGTGGATCAAGGGCCTCCGGTACGTCGTGGTCAGCATGTTTCGGCTTGCCTGGTGGCCGTTTTATCCGCTGTTGGCCCTGGCCGGCTGTGCCGGCGCGGCGGCCGTCTGGCTGTGGGACGGCCTGTCTTGGCACGCCTTGCTCACGTCGCTGGTCGGCCTGGCGTTTGGCGGCGGACTGATTTGGGCCGTGCGGATCGTGGGCGGGCTCAGCCTGAAGAAGGAAGCGATGGGCTTTGGCGACGTAACGCTGATGGCGATGATCGGCGTGTACGTCGGCTGGCAAGCCTGTCTGATGATCTTCTTCCTGGCGCCGTTTGTCGCCGTCGTCGTGTCGGTGACGCAATGGATCCTCACGCGGCGGCGCGATATCCCCTACGGCCCGTACCTGTGCATCGCGACGGCGCTGTTGATCTGGCGGTGGAGCCCCGTCTGGGAAGACCACGCGAAGATGATCTTCTCGCTGGGCTGGCTGATCCCGGCCCTGATGATCTTCTGCCTGGCCGTGCTCGGCGGCCTGCTCCGCCTGTGGCGGCTGATCGAGGAAGCGGTGTTTGGGCCGCCGGCGTGAAAGTGCGATCGCGAGGGCGACGCGACTGTACAACGGGCTGTCCGTATTGGCATCGAACCACATTCCAGGCTAAGATAGCGGTATGGAAACCGTTATTCGTAATGTTATAGACATCGGGAGTGCCGATCGCCGATCGCTGGAACACGTGATCGGGCGGCAACTGGCCGACGATCAGCGCCTGCTAATCCGGATCATTGGCCCGGATGTGTCGCTGCTCGCGCCGACCAGTGTCACGTCTGCCGACGGCCCGTTGCCGGAGTGGTGCAACGTCTACCAGGGGCTGACGGACGAAGCGATAACTTCGCTGGAAAAGGTCGTACTGACGCGAGCTGACCTCACCCGTGCCGCCGAGTGAACGTATGGACGCCGCGTTGCTGGACACGGACATCCTGAACGAGGTTCTCAAGCAGAAGAACGACGTGGTAGTTCGCCGCGCATCGAGCTATCTCAAAGAGCACGGTCAATTTGCGATTGGCGCGCTCTCGCGTTACGAAGTCATCCGAGGCCTCAGGGATGCAAACGCGACGGCCCAATTGTCCCGTTTCGCCAAGTTCTGCCAAAACACGCTCGTGCTCCCCGTCACGGACGCGGTTCTCGATCGTGCCGCCGAGCTATGGGTACACGCCAGACAAGGCGGCCATCCGCGCTCGGACGCCGATCTGATTATCGCTGCCACCGCGCTGGAGCACGATCGGGTACTCGTGACGGGCAATACCGCCCACTTTGTCTGGATTCCGGGGCTGGCACTCGTCAATTGGCGAGTAGCGTAGTCAGCTCTGGTATGCTTGCTCGCAAGAAAGCTCTCGGAGTCACGGCCGCTCGATCTTGGGCGCCGTTTTCACTCGCGGGCGGATCGGGAGCAGTTCGATGCCGGGGAAATCGGGGTCGTCCTGGGCGCGGATTTCTTCCTCGCCGCAGTAGGGGCTGCAGGCGTCGACCCAGGCGATCAGCCGCTGCAGGCCGACGGGATCGAGTTGCGAGTCGTAGTGCTTCTCGCGGCCGGAGGCGATGTCGATCAGGCGGCTGACGGGCGACAGGTACTGCAACGGCCGGATGGTCACCAGCGAGAGCGGGTTGTTCATGCCGATCTGCTCGACGGGGATGGCCGCCGCGATGCCGTAGCCGGGGCCGGGCTGGACGGGGCTTCCCCAGCCGGCGGCGCCGACGAGCGTGAGATAAGGCTCTCGGAACGGACCGTGGCCGGGCCGCAGCGTCAGGTCCGGTTTGTGAGACCCTTCGCCGCTGCCTTGATGACAGCGGATGCAATAACGGTCCAGCACGGGCTGAACGAACCGCTCGTACCCGATGCTCTCCTCGCCCCACGGCGGCGGCGTCAGGTCGCGAGGCGGACGCAACAGGGCCAAACCTTGCCGCAACGGCGGCGCGGTGCTGTGCAACTCGTGACAGCCGACGCAGCCGCGGACTTCGCCGGGCATCAGTCCCGAAAAGCTGCGCATGGTCTGCAGGCAGCGGTAGTGCTCGTCCAGCAACTGGAAGTACAGCGACCGGCCCGGCGGGGCGCGGAAGTGGACCGAGCCGTCCGGCTCGACGGGAACGACGCCCAGGATGCGTTTAACCGCTTCTTCTTGAATGATCGAAACCGTCGGACCCGAGTGGCGGTAGGTCTTTTCCCACGTCGTGTACGTCTTGTGATCCTGCTGGAAGACGCGTAGGTACTTGACCGAACCCCGCGGCAGATCAGGCACGCCGTCGTACACGTCGCCGCTGAAGAAGATGCCGGGCTGCGGCGGCTGGCGGTTCGCGCCGGTGCCCGGCCAAACCACCGTGTCGGCTCGGATCGCCGGCACGGGCCGCGGCCTGATCGGGACGGCGTGCAGGATGTTGTGGACGCCCTCGTAGATCAATTCACGGTTGCCGTCCACGTCCATCAGGTACAGCCGAAAGCGACTATTCAGACCTCGCGCCGAGGCCAGAAAATCGCACTCGGACAACGGGTACGGCGTGTTGTAACCCGTGAAGCGGCCGGCCGCGTGATAGCGCTCCGAGTGGCCGGGATCCACCGGGCCATTGCCGACCTCGGGCCACGGCTGCTCGCGGGTGACCTTCGTCAGTCCGTGCGGGAAGTTCGTGCCTTTGGAGCGGTCGAGGATGCCGATCGAACCGGACCACCAGTCGTGATGCGCCACGCCGCAAAACATCACTTTCTGGGTGCCGGGGATCTGTTGCGGCTGGGCTACGTGGTCCGGCCAGACGCTCTGGTTGCCCCAGAAGACGCTCACGTGCGTGCCGTCCGGGTTGACGGTCCACATGCTCTGGACGCGCCACAGCGCTTTGTCGGTGTATTCCCAGCGCGAGTAGATCACGCGTCCGTCTTCCATCAGCGAGGGCACAAAGTCCGGCTCGCCGTTCTGGCTGATCAGATAGATGTTTCCGCCGTCGGCGTCGCAACGGGCCAGGATGTACGAGTAGATGAACGGCCCGCAGCGGACGTGGCTGTTGCCGCGCGTCGTGGTGAACACGATGTGTCCGTCGGGCACGTAGACCGGGTCGATGTCATCGTAGTCGCTGTCGGTCAACTGCCGCAAGCCGCTGCCGTCCAGGTTGATCTCGTACAGATGAAAACTCTTCTCGTCGTGCGGCTTGAAGCAGAACAGGACGCGGCGGGCGTCGAAGGACAAGTCGGGACGCCAGAAGCTGCCGGGCCGCTGGGGAGCCAACTGCCGCACCGCGCCGCCGGGGTGCAAACCGTCCAGCACCAACAGCCGACCGCCCGGCACGGCCGTGATGCCCATGCGATGAATCGCCTCGTGCTCGGGATTCACCGGACCGGCCGGCGTGGGCTGGTCGATGAACAGCAGCTGCGAGAAATTCAGCACGGGATTCTTCATCGCAATCCGCCGTTTCACCCGGCGCACGGCGAGGTACAGTTCCTTCTCGGCCGGGTCGGCCCACATGCCCGGCTCGTCACTGCTGGAATTCCAGTTGACGCCTTTCCCCCATGGTCCGCCGCCGTACGCGGCAGAGACGCGCGCCGGCGGCCAGGCCGCGTCGTCAAAGCTGCCGGTCTCCCAGCCCGGTTGCAGAGTCCGCGACGCGCGCCAGGCGCCGTCGGAGACGAACCGCAGCCGCTGGCCGCTCTTCAGCTGGACTACGACGCTGGCGATCAGCCCAGCCGGATTGGCCGTCACGGGAGCCGCCCGGTTCTCCGCGCGGATGGCGAGCACGTTCGGGCCTGGCACCAGCAACTTTTCGATCGAGTACTCGGCGACCCGTCGCCAATCTTCAACTTGCCCCAGCCGCTGCCCGTTCAGGAACGACTCGCACTGGTCGTCCGCAGTGACCAGCAGCGAGGCTCTCTGCACGACTGCGCCGGCGGGCAGCGTCAACGCCAAGCGGAAGTAACGGGCTTCGATGGGCGAGTCGCGTGTCGAGTCGCCTTCAGGGAACCAGATCCAGGAAGGCTTGTCTGGCGCCGCGGCCCTCGCGACGGCGCCGGAGGCAGCGGGCGCCGACGAGCCGGCCGAGTCGCCGGACATCTTGTCCAACCGGGCGGACAACGCGTCCAACGCGCGCCGTTCCGCCGTCAGATCGCCGGTGGCCGGATTACTCGCGAGCCGGTCGGCCAGCTCTCTGGCCCAACCGATCTCCTGCTTGGCCCGCGGCAGCAGCGGCTCGTCCATCGCCTGAAACAGCCAATCCCGCTCCACGGCCGTCCTGGCCTCGGCTTCCGTCCGCGTCCGCGTCGGCGGCGTCTGCGGATCGCGGTGCACGAACGGGATGATCATCTGGCCGTACGTCCGATTCTGGCGCGGCGCAGGTTTCGACGGCTCCGCAGCCAGGACGGAAACGAGCGGCGTTCCGGCGAGTCCGGCCAACGCCGCGAGAAGCACCGCGGCCCGAGGCAAAGACTTCGCGTCATCAAACACACACCGTCGCCAGCAGCCAGCCGATCGTTGAAGTGTCATGAGTCGTGCCTTTCGCGAAAGTCCGCACTTGTCTCACTCCGTCGCCCGCCGCACCCGATGGTTGAGCGTGTCCCCGATGTAGATAGCGCCGTCAGGACCGACACAGATGCCGTGGGGACGCGCCAGTTGGGCTTGCGTGGCCGGCCCGCCGTCGCCGGAATAGCCTTTCCGGCCGTTTCCCGCGACGGTGACGGTCCGTCGCGTCGCCAGATTGACGCGCAACACGCGGTGGTTCCGGACTTCGGTCACATACAACGCTCCGTCGGGACCGATCTCGGCGCCGAACGGCTCGCCGATGTTGATCTGCCGAGCGGCGCCTTGGTTGCCGTTGTCGGCCG
>CAYUFW010000071.1:6641-28874 GCA_964443915.1 uncultured Pirellulaceae bacterium | reverse complement strand
AGGGCGATCGGCCGGCCGTCGGCCGCCTGGACCGAGAGAAACACAATCTGCGGATCGACCGGCCCGGCCGGCTTGACCAGGTCTTGCTGGACGGAGCACCCCTTCACCTGGTCCTGCCCGCCGAAGGGATTGGGCATCGACATGCCGGGCTTCGCGAACCGGCGGCGGTTGGTGACCTGGCGCGGCTCGTCGGCCGTGCCCCAGCCGACGCGCGCGGGCTCAAGGTTGTTGATCGCGCACCGCACGCCGTCCGAAATCCGCCGGGCCAGGAACTTCTGATAGTCGCTGAAATCCTCGTCCGGGGCCAGCATGTTGCGCCAATAGGAGCTGGTTGCCGAATGGGTGTGCGTGGCGGCCGTGAGAACGTGGTCCGCCGGCAGGCCCGTGTGCTCGCGGATTTGCCGCTTGGCCTCGTCGAAGACTTCGCGTGGGATGCCGAGGCTATCGACGAGCACGATGGCGACCCGCGTGGCGCCGTCGTCGAGCACCAGGCAACGCGCGTGCAGTTCGTCGTGGACGTGCCTGGCCGGCGGCATGTTCCAGTTGCCCACGACTTTCTCGCCCAGCCAAGGCGTGATGTTGCTGGTGGCCGCGCCGGCGCGGAGGACCTTCGTGCCCGCCTCGGCGGCGGGCTTGTCGCCGCGCTGCTTCGCCGCAGCTTGAGCCTGGGCGGCCGGCGCGGCAGGCGCCGCGGCCGCGCTGCACAGGACGAGCGAGAGGACGAGCATCGTCACGGTTATTCGATTCGTGAGCATCGGATTTCCTCCGTCATTGGATGTGGTTCTTCTGGTTTTCCGCGAGTGGCAATCAGGCAATTACTTTTCCCATTCGAGTTTTCCGATTTTCAAGATGGCAGGCGCGGCAGAGGCGGTCCAGCGGCCGTTGTCCTTCTTGACGTTCCGGGCGACCATCAGCCGAGTCTCGCCGTTCTTCCCCTTGGGCAGACCGAACGCGCCGACGGAGATATCGACCGTGTGATACGCGACAATGTTGAGCTGCGCGTCGCACTGATAGGTGCGCTGTTTGCTGTACGTTCCCAGCCAGAAGAAACCGTCGGCGAAGGTCATCGCCTGGATGCCGTAGGTGGTCTTGCCGGGAACCTTGATCTTGTCGACGGCGGTGAAGTCCGGCGTGAATTTGTGAAGCCAGTTGAACTCCTGCTCGCTTTTCGGGCTCTTCCCTTCTCCCACGTAGAAGAACCCATTGGCAAACGCGATCCCGTCGATGCCCCCGGTCCCGTCGTTGTGAAAGTCGATCGGGTACTCCTTGACAGGGGTCAAGTCCTCGCAGTTGTAGACGTTGATATACAACCCGCGCCTTTCCTTGGTCCGATTGTGCGTCGCGACGTAGACTTTTGCGTCGTGGACGCAGCAATCGCCGTGGTGCGGATCGACGGGCCTCTCCGCCACCACCTTGCCGGAATAGTCGGTCTTGATCAGGTTGGTGAACATCGACCAGTAGATGAACTTGCCGTCCGAATCGAATCCCTGCAGGTGCCCGCTGGCCTCTCCTTGGCAGAGAATCGGTTCCGCCGCCAGCGCCGGCAGACCCACGCCGACGATCATCGCGGCGGTAATAAGAAATCGGCTCATGGTGAACTCCTTGTCAGAAGTCTTCGTCATTTGGGTTCTGGCACCGTAGAGAGCTTGCCAATCTCAACTTGGCTCAAAGCCTTGCGGTACAGGCGGACCTCCCGGATCTTCCCGGAGAAGTAATCCATTTCGCCAAAGCCGATCCGCAACGGCCGATCGTTGGACAGATCGTAATCGGCCGGACGAAAAGGCGTGGAAGTCGCCGCCAGTCGGCCATCCAGATACAGCTTCAAGCGATCCGCCTCACGGACCGCCGCGATGTGTTTCCACCCCGGTCCGAGATCATCGTCGTAGGAGAGGCATTTGCCCGCCTCCAGCGAGAAGATTCTCCCGCGCACATCGCAGGGGGCGTCCAGAACCGAACTGGTGCAACTGGCGATGGTGGCAAACAATCTGCCCTCGTAAACCGTCAGGCTGGTCAGCCGCGTCCACTCGTTGGCTCGTTTTCGGTAATCCGGCAGGGAATACAGGACGGGGCTCGGCTCCCAGCCGGGCGGTGAATAGAAGCGTCGCAGCGAAGTCCACGATCCCGCTCCCTCGTAGCGGCGGGCCTCGGCCCTGGGGATGGAGCCTGCATAGAGCTTGCCGTTGTAGACCGTCAGCGCGTTGACCTCGGTGCCGTCTTCGCCAACCCGCCCGCAGTCCTCCCAATCCTCGCCTCCCCGATACTTGGCGACCTTCGCTTTCGGCCACGTCCCGGCATAGAGATTCCCTTGGTAGACTTCCAAAGAGTGTACTTGGGTGCAACTCACCGGATTTCCCACATAGCTCCATTGCCGGCCGTCAAAACTGTAGACGCTGTCGGGAAAGCCGACGAACAGCTTGCCGTCGTGTACGCCCATCGCGTGCGGGAACAAGCGTCTGGGCTCGTCTTTGGAAAACTCCTTGGAGACGCGCCACGAGCGGTCCCCTTCATAGACGAAGATCCCCGACCGTTCGTTGCCGGCCCCGACGTACAGTTTTCCTTGGAAGGACGCCATGGTGGGCAAGCGGCGATTGTCGCCCGGTTGGCCGCAGTCGGTCCACCTGGTGCCGCCTTCGTAGCGGTAAACACGGCCACAATCATAGTCGCCGTCCGAGACGCGGGTCCAGTCGTACGTCCCCGTGGCCACGTACAGGTTGCCGTCGTGGACAATCATCGGACCGACGCCGGTGGTCTTGCCGTCGCCGACCCTGCCGCAATCGGACCATTTCTGCCCGCCCTCGTACCGATAAACGTGCGCCCAGTCCTTGAAATCCTGGGCGTCGTAAGCGGCGGCGTACAACTTACCGCGGAAGACGACGGTGTTGCTCGCGTAATTGCTGGTTGGGTTGGGCCGGCCGCAGTCCTCCCAATCGCTGATCTGGGCATTGTCGATGCCAAAGCAGACGTGCTTGTCGTTCCCCTGCGATTGGTATCCGCCCGCGCTGGCTTTGATCGCGAGCGTGAATCCCTTTCTCCTGGCCGGATCGTACTTGTCCAGCACGTCGCCGATCACGTCGTCCAAGTCCTTTTCGGTATACACCCAGGCGCAGACGGAGAAATCGCCCTGGCCCAGGTCGAGCGAAGCGGCGTTGGGAACTTCGACGTAGGAACCGCGGCCGTTGAACTCTCCCGTTTCCAGGTTCACGCCGTGATTGATACCGTGGTTTCCCTTGCCGGAGTGATCGCGGCAGTCGCCGTGAAGTTTCCAGTGGCCCACCAGCGCATCGTCGACGGTCGGCGACTCCTTCTCAGCAGCGAGCAACTCATCGGCTCGTTGGCCGGCTGCTCCCAATAAAACTCCGGCGACCATCAGTACGGCTTGCGTGATCCATGCGCTCCCGTGCGCGAACCCGTGTTGGGACCGCCGTCCCGTGAATCGTGTTTTCCGACAAATCATAGCGCTGCCTCCTTCACTCGGTTTTCCCGCATAGGCCTGATCGTTCACGGGGATCTCACCGGCTTTCACGGCCACCGGGCCCCCACGGCAGTAGCCTGACAAACTGAGTTTTGCCGCGGGGTGGGGCCATGTAAAGCTCCCCCCCAGAGTTTTCCAGAATTTTCGCCGTTGGCGAGCATCTGCGAGAGAAAGAGGAACGAGGGACGCGAGCCGAGGCGGTTGCCGCATCGAGATCGGCCTGCAGTACCGGACGTTGCGGCAGGAGATCGCCGTGAGCGGCAATCCATAGCAGCAGCCAGGGCCTGGACCGGCTTGTCGCTGGCCAAGCCCAGCAGACCCACAAGTCCTTCTCCATGATCGCGGGTGATCGCTCCGGGCGCAGAATGGCGGCTGATCGCCGGAACAACTCGGCACGTTCCTCCTGCGAGGCCTGGGCAATCCGATCCATCAGTTCCCTTCCGTGCTGGCGATCTGCTCGATCACGGGGATCATCCAGGCCGGGGCGTAGCCGATGTTCGCTTTGAGTTCGGCCTTATCCTTCGCGGAAAGGGCCGATCGGCCTGACCAAGGCGGGCATGCGGGACGACCGGGCGGCGGACGCGCTGGCCGCGCACTTAGCCGACCGGTGGGTGGAGGTCCGCATCCGCATCGCGGCCGCCGAAGCCCTGTGCCGGATCGATCGCCCCGAGGCGGCCTTGGCGGAACGGGTCGCCGCTCTCGCGCACGAGAGTTTCTGCGTCCGTCTGGAGGCGGCCAATGTCCTGGACCGCATCGGCGAAAAGGCACAGCCCCTTCGTGGCGCAATGAAAAAGGCGATTGAGGACCAAAGCCACGAAAACATGTTCGTCCGCTGTTTGCTGGATCACACGCTGGCGACGCTGGACGAGTGACGCGAGGGCGATGTCGCCTGTACCGCTGCCCATGCGCTCGATGTATTTTGGCGGAATCGTGGCCCACCGCGTGCCGCTGGCCGCGACGTTTTTCAACTCCACGGAGTTCAAGGCGACCGCTTTCGAGCCACGGCGGCAGACGGATATAATAAACCTGGAGCAAATGCCTTCGGGCGTCCTAGGACCCGATCAGTCAACGGGAGACCACGAGCGATGTCAAACGCGATTTTGCTGGACGAAAACTTGGTTACGCAGTTGCAGCGGCAGGCGGAAGCCAAATCCCTTTCCGTTGACCAGTATGCGCGAGAACTCTTGGGCCAAGCGGTCGTGACGGAGGAGGAATTGGCGTGGCGAACGTGCAACGCGCGTCGCGTGGCACTCATTCGCAAGCAGTTCGCGGAGGGACTGAGTGACGATGAGGAAGCCGAATTGCGCCGCCTTCAGGAACAGGCAGACCGACGCCTGGACCAACTTGACGACCAGAGGCTGGAGGACGTGACGCGCCTGCGCAGCCACGTTGAACATATCGTCCGGCACTCGTCTCCCTGAGGAACAGCGGATGGTTTTTGACTACCCAGACACTCCGTACGTCCGTCGCCACGGTCCGCGCGGTTACCGTGATACGCGGTCATGGAAACCTTGGTTGCGCGACGAATTCGCCTTTCGCTGTGTGTATTGTCTCTGGCGCGAGCGCTGGTGCTCGGATGGCGACGCGGCGTTCAGCGTTGATCACCTCCTGACGCGTGCGACAAATTCCGAGCGGGCTTGGGATTATGACAACCTCGTGTACGCTTGCTGTCACTGCAACTCGGTTAAACAAGACGAACCGCCCGTCCTCGATCCTTGCGGTGCCGCGTTCGCGCAGCACCTGCGGGTTCAAAGCGATGGAACCGTACGGCCGCTGACCGCGACGGGCGCCCAGCAGATTGCCTTGAACCGCCTGAATCGGCCCAAGCTGACCGAAGCGCGCCGCTCGATGATCGAGTTGCTTGGGTTGCTGGCGAGCTGCGCCGGCGAGCAAGCTGTTCAACTGCTGCAATCTCTGCAGGGTCTCCCCGACAATCTGCCCGATCTTTCCGCACTCAGGCCGCCGGGAGGCAACACGCGCCCGGAAGGCATCGCTCAGAGCTACTTCGCACGTCGCCAACGTGGCCCGTTACCTGCGACGTACTGACGGCAGAGAAAGCCGGGGGAAAGGGGACGTCGTGGTGGGAGCGGTGCGTCGATAGCCCCGGTCATGTTACAGGCACGAAGAGGCCGAGGCCGAAGTACCGGCGGTCACCCAAGAGCATCGGTCCGCGGACAGGGCGCGAAAACTCAATCCATGCGTGCATGAAAGGAACCGTCTCCTCTTTAGGCCGGCAACGTTCTGCGCGTTCGGTGGCCGGAAGCAGGGGGCTGGGCGTCAGGTGGATTTGGCATGATTCCACAAGGTCCGACGGCAGGCGGATGTGCCGCAGGCTTGAGCGAACAAGCTGCGTCCACTCTCCGTCTTCGTTTCCTCTCCGGCGACAGGTGACTCCTCTGTGGCGGTCGTTTCGCTGGCATTCTTCTTCGGTTTGCGTGCAGTGCCTTTTCCCTTCTTTCCCTTTCCGCCCTGCTCCAGTTCACCTTTTAGGCTTGCGGCGGTGGATTCAAAGACGGCAGATCCGGGCGTCAAAGGAATTTCCAAGATTTCGTGCGCCGCTTTGGCGACTTCTATCAGCAACGCTCGGTTGCCACACAGTGCTTTGTCCCAGAAACCGAAGATGATGCTCGTGGGCATGAAACGCAGCAACGGCAAGGCATCGCCGCTGGCGAGTGCTTTGATGGCTTTTTCAGCTGCGTCTTTCTGGTTCGAGGCGCGGACGCGGAAATCGGCAATGCGATGCGGCAACGCGAGCAGATTGGTGTTCGATTGGTCCGCGAGCTTGCGGCACAAGGCCGCGCAAATCCGGGGCGTCGCGGAAGGCAATCTCGGTGCGGTTGGCGTGCGACTGCGGCGAGTCCATCGTGCAGTGCCGGGCGCGCTTGATGTAACGTGTAATACGCTTGGTTCCGTCCTTGGCCGACTTCTCGCGAAGCACCTCGCCCCATTCGATGCCGTTGAGATCGTAAACGGGCGGGGCGTTTGTTCCCTCTCCGGCGTAGGAAGGCGGAAAGACGGGGAACTCTTTGCCTCCGGCGGGTTCGAGCGTTTCACCGCCTGCTTTGAACATTGACGCAAAATACTTCGTCCGGGGCTGCCGGCCTTTCCCGTGATCTCCGTGATCACGTCCTTCCGCGCTACTTCCGCTCCCGCTCCACCTCCGTCTTCTTCGACCGCTCCTCAAACACCTGACCGGCCACGGCCTTAGCCGCTTCTCGGACCCACGCCCATACGAGGAAGTGAGATCGGCGGGTCGGGCCTGCTGTAGTCCAGCCGGTTGCTCAGACCTCTTCTTCGTCCCGAAATCGGTCAGCGAATCATACTCGCCATAAGGGATACCCTCCCACGTGTGGTACCCCACGGTTTAACAGGAGCCCAACACGCACGCAAGTCCCAATATTCACGAGCCATCCGGCGATGCCCTTTTCACGCGGTTTTCCCGCATAGGCCTGATCGTTCACGGGTTTTTCGTTGCCGTCAACGATAGACCTTCACGGTCTTCACAATCACACGGAAATCCGCGGCGGGCTTCGCCTGGGAAGCGAGCGTGACCCGGTTGGCGCCCGGCACGAGCGTGGGGAAGGTGCCCGCCACTTGGCCCGCAGCGACCTCGGCGCCGTCGGCGCCCAACACCCGCCAAGTGGCCTGGTCGCGGCAGACGAGCCGCTGGCCTTCCAGCAGCCGCACGGGGAAGCGCACCGATTTCTCGCCGATCGCCAGCACCGGCTCGGCCAGGAACACGCCGCTCGCCTTGGCCCCGGCTTGTTTTTCCGGTTTGGCAAGCTGCGGAATCGCGAGTTCGATCTCCAGGAGCGGTGGCTTCTCTTGGCCGCCGGGCGCATCCGATCTGCGGACGATGTTCCAGACGTTGTCGGCGCCGTCGAGCCGGGTGACGATCCGCGGAATGTCGTACTCGCGATCAAGCCGCTTCCAGTCGATCTCCGCCTCGGGCCTGCGGCCGCCAAACGGCTGGCCCAGCGACACGACGGTGATCTCCGCCCGCGCGCTCTGGCCTTGCGGCGGCGTGCAGCCGAACCGGATCGTGTTGGCGCCCGCGGCCAGCAGCGGCAGCTTTTCAATTTGCGGCCGGAAGCGGCTGATCAGTTCGCCCCGTTCGTCGTACAGGACGCAGTCGTCGATGCCCTCCAACTCGATGTACTGCCCGGATTGCAGCGTGACCGGGAAGAGCACCTTGCTTCCGCCAAGTTCCAGCGATGGGCTGGCCAGTTCGGCCCGGCGGGCGGCAAGCGAGACGATCGGGCTCACCAGGACGTCGACCTTGCCCTTGGCGGGAATCTCGTTCAACAGCAGGTTGACCTCGGAGATATGCGCCCGGTCCACGGAGGTGCGGTAGATGGCGTGGCTTCCGCCGCCGCCATAGGGCCACACGTAATCCGTCAGCCGCTCCGAATCGCGCTCGCGGAGCAGGACCTCCACGTAGCGCCAGCCGGTGAAATCCAGATCGATGTAGTGGTCCGAGATGCAGCCGTGGTATTCCCGCGGCGAGCGGATCTGGACGTTCAGCAACGCACCGCTGCCGTCGCCTTTGACCCACAGGCCCAGGGCGTCGCCGGGCAACATGCTGAAATACGGATGCTTGTACGTCCTACCGACCTGCGCCCAGGCGCCGCGACGACTGTTGCCGGCGTTCTTGGCCCGGAACCGCAGGCTGCGCCCGCCGGCCTTGACGTCAGTGGTTTCTAATGCCACCTCCGCGGTGACCCCGGCCGCGTTGCGGCGGTTGTCGAGCAAATCGAGATCGGCGAAGTCGGCCAGCACCGTGGCCTTGGGATCGTCATACGGCGCCACACTGTACAGGGCTTCCAGCCGCGCGCGGAGCGGTTGGGCGGCGTACGGGTTTTCGGTTACCCACTGCTCGGAGCCGTTGCCCACCGCGCTGATGCGATGCTTGGCCAGATGGGCCGGCGTGAACTGCCACTGCCCGGCGGCGTTCTGCCGCAGACGAACGTCGCGGCCCGGCTGGCCGACCTGCTGCAACGTGGCTTGATCGAAGTAGCGGGCCAGGCGGAGGCGCTCGTACCATCCCAGTATGGTGAACAGTTCCTCGATTCGAGCGTTCCAGGGCCGGTTGGCGGCATGGACGCCCTGGATCGACCCGGGGCCGTCGATAGCCAGATTCTGGGCGGCGAAATACTCCAGTTCGTCGGGAAAATGCCCGCGGGCGATCGCCGACGGTCCTCGCGGCGCCCACCAGCCCAGTTGCGGCTCCAGCAGGTCGGTCATCCGGAATCGCGATGCCTGGCGGATGTGCGCGTCGTGGAACTGCTTCATGGCCCACACGGGATGATCCCACGCGCCCAGCCGCGAGTGGATCCACCAACTGTTGTGTCCCCACTCGCTGCCCTCGGTCACGCCGCCGTGCAGCCGCTGGAAGATGGCCCAACGCATGGTGTCGATGCCGAATCGGCTCCGCATGCCTTCGGAACCGTCGAAGTAGATCATCTCCAGCTGACAGGCGTTGTAGACGCGGGCGATCCGCTCGGCCAGCTCGTCTGCCAGCGGGCTCTTGGGATCGGGATAGAAGGCGATGTATCGCTGTTGGAGGTAGTCTACCGCGGCGCCTTCCGTATGCGCGGCGGCTTGGGTCTTGAACGCGCCCCGCTCGCACTCCAGGAAGGCATAGGGCTGCTCGCGCGAAATGGCCGCATAGCGGATCAGTTCGCTTCCCACGCGCAGCGCGTTGCCGTTGCCGGAATAGCTCCAGATGACGTCGTGGCCCTCGGCAGGCGCCTCATTGACAAAGATCGTCTTGTCGGTGGCCGAAAGCGGCTTAGCCAACGTATAGCGGTTCGACGCGATCAGGTGCGGCGAGGGCACCGGCGTGACCCAGGGATCGTCCGGGCTGATGCAGGCGGTGAGGGTGTGGATTCCTGGTTTCAGGCCGGCCGCGCGAATCCGCTCCGCCGTGGCCTTCATCTCGTCCAGCCCGCCGGGGAAATAGGCCGCGCGGGGTTCATAATGGCCCAGCGTAGACCACCAGCCGTGCAGGTGGAGGTTGGTAAAGCCTCCGCGGCGGGCCATTTCGATCCAGGCATCGGTGTCCTTCGCGGCCAGGTCGGCAAACAGGTAGGAGCCGCGGGTTTCTTCCGCGCCCATCGACCACGGGCCGCCGACGCGGGATTTTGGCACCGGCTCGGTTTCCGCCATCGAGCGGAGCATCGGGATCAACTGTGGCCGCGGCCCGGCGGCCAGGCCGATGCGGTGCCCGACCAGGCCGTGCTCGGCGGTCGTCGACGCCCGGAACTGCGGCACCGGCGAATGGAACGACGTGTCGACCTCCAGGGCCAGGCTTCGCAGGCACACGCCCGAGGCGTCGTCGGAAGCCAGCCCGGCCATGTTGCCGATGTACTCCTTCGGCGCCGGCGAGAGCTGGAAGAACGTGAACCGCTTGGCGTCGGGCACCTTCAGTTCGGCGGCCGTCACGGTGAAATACTGGTCCTGGGCTGCGATGCGGATGGCCGCGCTGCCGACCCCGCGCGGGAAATCGGCGATCAGCAGACCGTTGTCCAATCGCATCTGCCGCGCCGGCAGTCTTCGCCCCTGCTGCTGCTCGACCGCCAGCACGGGCTGCGGCGTGGCCAGCAGTTCGCGCCCGGTGCCCTTCTCCTTCAGGGAGAGGAGCGAGCCGTCCTCGCCGACGACCAGCGTGGCCCAGCGGGTTTCATAGCGGGCGAGCTCCTTGGCCTCGCTCTTGGCTGGGCCCAGGTCTCGGTAATCGGCTGTTTGGCGGCCCGCCGGATTGGCCAAGGCCAGCACCTCGTCGGCCTCCAGCGCCCGGCGATAGATCCGCAGTTCGTCGATCAAGCCGGCGTGGCTGGACGGCCCGGACCAGCGTCCCAACTGGAGATCGCCGCTCTGCCCGACCGGATAGTCCCACCGGGCCGAGCCGGCCTTCTTGCCGTTGACGTACGTGGTGATCTGGGGCCGTTTGAAAACGGCCGCCAGATGGACCCACTGCTTCATCGGTATCTCGGAGAGGAAGGAAGCGGAGGCTTCCGTCCAAACCTCGTCGGCGGCTCCGTCGCGGTGGCCGGGCCGGCCCATGCGAAACGAGCAGGTGCGGTCGCGGACGAAGATCAAGAATCCGCCGGGGCTCCACGTTCCGCCGGTGAGAATGTTGGGATATTGCCCGGTCCCCTCCCAGTACACCCAGACGGCCAGACTCATCTCGTCGGAGCCGTCGAGCTTCGGCATCGCCGGGAGGATCGCGTAGCTATCCGAACCGGTCAGCCGCAGCGCGGTCCCGAAGTCGCCCTGGGCCCAGGATGCCTGGTGCAGTTCGGCGTCGCCGGTCGGGTCGGCTGCATTGGCCGAGTAAACCCCCTGGCCTTCATCGAAGTTCCAGCGGCCGAGCAAACCGGAGTCGGGGCCTTCGCCGTCGGCCGCGGTCAAAGCCAATGCCATCATCCCTACAAGGGCCATCACAGACAAAGCAGCTTTTGCATTCATGTCTTCTCTACTTTCCAAGTTGGTGGTGACTCGAGCTCTGCCCCAGTGCGTCATCCAGACGAATACGTGGGGTGTGAGCGGCAGGGCGCTAGCCCCCGGTCCGGCATGCCACCGGCGGCTAGCGCCGTGCCGCTCACGCATCGCAACCCGGACTATTGGTCTGGACGCAGCCCTATTTCAGTAGCCACTGGATGGCCGACGTCTCCTGTTCCGCGCCGTCGCCGGTGTCCGTGGCCAGTGCGTCGGCCTTGGAGACGCCGCGATGGGCGGCAGCCTTTCCCGGCTGATGACACCGCGAAGACGTCAAAGTAGTCTTCCCGGTTAGCACTGTCAACGAGCACGGAATCCAATGTGTCGGACCGTCGATCAAGACCTGGCTCAACGGCAAGCTGGTCGTCGATATGTTCGATAGCTTCCCGGCCGCGGCTGGGTCGTTTCGAACGACGAGTTCGCCGAGAACGTCCGCAACAAGGACGACCAGTGGAACACGACCTGCACGGCCGCGTACGGCGACCGCCTGGTCCAGACGCTGAACGGATTCTGCACGTCGGATCTGATCGACACAGCGTGCGAGAAAACGGGCAAGCTCGGACTGCAAATGCACGGCGGGGCCGACTGCGAAATGTTCTTCAAGGACTTTGAAGTCATGCCCATCACGGAAGACATGCGGAAGCTCATCGAGCGGAAGTGAGCAGCGGTCTCGGGCGGCAGACGCTGGAGCCGGCGGGCGGATTCCGGGGACACCATATTCATTTGCTGACGCGCGAGGGCAGTCTTGGCAGGTTGGGCCCGTGGTGCCGGGAGCACGGGGTGGGAGTTTGGGCCTGGCGGGGCGCGACGATGGCTTGGTTCAGGTGGCCCCGTTGCTGGAGTTGGCTCCGAACTGGCGCCGGCTATTGACCAGCGCGGTGACTGAGGTGGAGTTGAAGGTCCTTCGGCGTCTCATGAGCGCGGCACCCGCCCGAACCACTGGACGGTCACGGTTCTTCGCGGCCGAAGTCCAGTTCGCGTTGTACCCACCGGGGCGGAAGGTCGAGGAACGTCCGGCCCTTGCATGCCCGCCAGAAAACCGCCGGCTCGACGGTCAGGATGCGGCGGATCGCATCAGCTTCTTCCCTGGTGAGCAGATCGAGGAACAGCGTCTTTGTCCGCCGCTTCGCCGTTTCCACGAGCGGCCGCAGCCGCTTCCCCAGCAGTTCCTTCAGCCGGCGCCGCTGCTCGAAGCGGCGGTTGTACAAGCTGTTGGCCCGGTAGATGTACGTCACCCGATCCGGGAAGAACTCATCCTCCGGCTCCAGCGGCATCACCCACGGCCCGTCGCCCCACCGTTTCGATGCCGTCGCTGACAGGCAGGCGCTGCTGCCCATCATTCATCTGCTTCCCGTGCTGCTCCCTTCCGGCTTAGCTGCGCGTCGTTTTCCTCCGCGAAACGCCGGATCTCGTCGGCGACCTGATCAACGACACCGCACCAACGTTACCGCGTTTCACGGGCGGACCAGGATTTGGCCTGCACCGCCGCCCTATCGCGGCTTTCGACAGGAACCGTCAAGCGAGAAACTCGAAACAAATCAGCCGCAAGCCTTCTTTCTTGGACGCCGACGAATCCGACTGGTCCGCGTTTGGCGCGGCGGCTGGCGGCTTCGGGGCATACTTCTCGGCGACGGATTCGCAGACGGACAGAAACGACTCGACGTCACCGCCACGCTGCATTCGCAGCAGGGCCTGCCGCGCTTCCTTGACGGGTGCGCCCAGGAGCGGCCGGCTCAGCGCAGTGAGCAAATTCAATACACGAGCACGGTCGATGCCGGGTCTGCCCAGGGCCTGTTGCAGAGCCACAAGCACGGCGCTCTGATCGCCGCTCAGCTCCTTGGGGGCCGCCTGAATCGTCTCCTGCTTCTGAACGGAATCGAAGATGGACTGCTCTACCACCTGCATCACGGAGTGAATGTCGGCCTTCAAATCGGGGTCGACCAACCTCGGCTCATCCGGCTTGCACCGCACCAAGTCGGCGATGGCCAGCCGGTTGTCTTCGATGTCGCCCGTGGCGGTGTCGCAGTACCGCCAGTAGTGATCGGTGGCGGCCGGAGTCTCCCCGCGCCGCTGGTAGTACAGGAAGACGCCGCGATGGCCTCGCCCGTGCTTACCGCTGTGGATGCCGTCAGGCAAATCGTTCAGAATCTGGCTACCACTCGCCTTGATGAACTCCGCCAGATGTCGGATCAAGCCTTCATCGGAGGCCAGTTCGGCTTCCGCTTCCTCCTCGTCGATGACGGTGGCATCCTCCTGCTCAATGCGTTTGATCGTGTTGAAGACCTTCGGATTGATTGCCTCGCCCAAGACACTGGCGTCGAGTCCTACCACGTCGTCGATTTGTCGGATCTTCGTTTGCAGCGACTGGACGAGCCCCAACAGCCGCTCCAACCCCTCGTCGGGGAAGAAGTTGTGGATGAAGAGCGTATCGAAGTCGGTTCCGATGCGGTCGATGCGGCCCGCCCGCTGGATCATGCGCGTCGGGTTCCAGTGCAGGTCGTAGTTGATCAGGAGAGCGCAGTCTTGCAGGTTCTGTCCTTCGCTCAACACGTCGGTGCTGAGCAGTATTTCGATTTCCTTCGGGGTGCCGGCCCACTCTGGCCGGCCATTGCTCTTGGGGGCGAAGGCTTGGACGATGTTGACCCGCGTGCTGGAGTCAGTGCCGCCGTGAATCTGCTGAACCCGCCGACCTCCCAGCATGGCGGCAAATTCAGGGTCCTGCGCAACCCATCGATGCAAATACCGAACGGTATCCCGGAAGGCCGTGAACACCAGGATCTTCGTGCCGGCCGGTTGGCCCATCAGCATCTCGCGGAGCCGCAATAGCTTTTTGTCGTCCGCCGGCTTGATTGGATGGACCAGATCGAAGACGCCCCGGAGAGCCTGCAGATCGGCGTCGAGCGCGTCGTTCAGGGCCTGCAGGTCGTATGCCCCCGCCGGCAGCCGGTTGGCCTGCTTCAGAAGGAGCGCCGCCTTTGGATGGTCTTCGATTTCCTTGTGTCGCGAACGGGGCTTCGGGATCGTCCGATCGTCGTCATCGTCGCCCTCCTCCGCGTGTTCCTGGGCCTGGGCGTCGTCTTCCAGGTCGCGTTCGATGGTGCCGAGCAGTTTCCAGAAATCCGTGGGCTCAAGCAGCACGTTGCCGTGGATGTAGTGGCGGAATGTCAGGAGGTATTCCATCAGGCGAAACACCGAGATGCGAAACGCCGCCACACTGCTCTCCAGCCGCTTCAGGTAGCGACTCTTGAAAATCCCAATCAGAGCTTGCCCACGGCCAACCAACATCGGATCCTGGGCTTTTGGGTCAGCCTTGTACGTTTCCAGGTCGTACGGGGCAAGTCTGAGATCCTCGATCGAACGGACAATCCTCTGGTAAATACCTGCGTACGTGCCTTCCAGGTCGTATCGTACCGTCCGCAGTTTGCGATCCGGGAAGTTGACCTTCTTGCCCTCGATCACGGCCTCGGGATACGCCTTCTTGATGAACTGTCGCGTCCGACGGATGACGACCTCATCGAGCAGATTGGAGATGGCGCGGCCCACCGTCCCGTCGCCAGCCAGCAGTTTGCGCCGGGCCGCCAGGAAGTACTTGTCCAGTCGGCCAATGCCCGCTCCCGCAAAGAACGCGTTATCACCACGCGTGAAGAACTGAACCTGATTGTAAAGGTCCATGACACCGTTATTGATCGGCGTGGCGGTCATCAGGATCAGCTTCTTGCGGTAGCCGTGCTCGCCCCGTCCACCATTCAACGCGATCAACCGGGACAGGTTTTCGTAGCGTCCAGAATCGCGATTGCGGAAGTTGTGCGATTCGTCGATCAGAATCACGTCGTACTTGCTGTAGCGATCGACGTCGAAATCTGTGCGGCCCAGCAACTCCTGCCCCAGGATCGTCGCTTGAATCTTGGTCTGATGAAGCCGGAACTCCCACATCGGTCGCAATGCCGCGGGGCAGATGATCAGCGCATGCCAGCGCCGGTGGTAGGCATAGTCGAGCAGCAGCTGCAGGCCGATCCACGTCTTTCCGAGCCCGACTGAGTCACAGACCATGATGCCGTCGTACTTCGCCAGAATGCGGCGAGCCCGCTCCACGGCGTCCGACTGGAATTCCGCTAGGTCGAGCGAGTAAAGATCGGCCGGTACACCACCGGCCGCCTCCAGGTCGGCCCGGAAGAATTCGAACAGCGCCTTCAGGTACACCTGATACGGCGTGTATTCCACACTGCCAAACTTGGACGTGTCGAGTAGGTCGATTAGCTCCTGCTTGTAGTCACGGGATTCTGCCCATTGTCCTTCGAACCAGTCTGCGAGATCCCAAATGGCCCCCGCCCCGACTTCCGCCTTCAGCACGCGTTTCGACTCGAACGAAATCCGCCCGCTTACCCGCGGTCGTGTTCCGCCCTCGTAGGGATCGGCTTCGACGTCGAGCGTCTGACCGGAGTAGTGGCTGAGTGCCGCCTGCCGCGCACGCTGATCGTCCACCTCCTCCTCCGGGATGACGCCCTTGTGGACGAGGTTCAGTTCGCGGTTCGTCGAAAGACCTGGTCCGGTGAAGTTGGACGACCCTACAATCCCCAGCACGGGCCGAAATCGGTCAAACAGTCGCCGGCCCTTGGGGTCGCCATAAAACAGGTAGCACTTGGCGTGCAGGAAGCCGTGGTCGAAAAGTCGCACCTGGACGTGCTCCTGCCGCAGGAAACGAATCAAGTCCTCGACCACGGCCAAGGTTTCCGGCTTGTACGGCTCGGCCGACAGGTCACCCCGCAGAGCCGCCTGCAACGCGGCCAATCGCGGCTTGAGCCCTACGTCCTCCCCCGACCGGGACTCGGCGCCCAGCAACAGCCGAACACTCCCCAAGCCTTTGAGCTTGTCGCGCAGCAGATCGTATCCCCGGACATTGAAGAAGGCCGTCGCCACATCCATTGCCAGGTCGCCGTGGCGGGCCAGCACGTCGTTCAATACATCGGCCAGTTTGTGCCGGTCATTATCGATGACGTAGGGAATCCGGGTCATGGATGCACCTGATCGGGCCAGTGAAATAATCTACGGGGCGGAGAATCCAAGGAAAAGGTGGAGCAAGACGATCGGCTGTTTAGAGCCGGCCTGGACGTGGCGCGAGGAATAGAGGTCTTGAACAGGCCCGAAGCGAGTCTCGGACTGCCAGCCCCCGTCTCGTTGGAGGCCGCTCCGCTGGCGATCGTAGCCAGCGAGGCGACGGCCCACGAATGCGGCCGCACGTGCTGGCGTTCCTTCGGTGACATAGCCGATCATCGACCCGTAAGCGTGGCCGAAACTGTATTTGCCTATCGCAAAACGGCACACGCCTTCTTCGATGTATCTTCTGGCAGGTGTCTCGCGATGATCGTCGACCTTCTTGCACTCCATGGCGAAATACTCGGATTGGTCGAAGCTGTAAATCACGTACACGTCGATCAAGCCAGTCGGTCGATCCGTATCCGGTGAGTCGCTCTGGGTTTCCCGCTCGAATCGCAGTTGCGGCTGAGGTTTCCGGCGTCGTTTTTCGGCGTCCATCTCCCAACGCAGCCGATCGGTGATCGCATCTTCGTGATCATCCGCGGACACTTGGCCCGATGCGAGCAAATGAGGCCACGCCTGGACGGTGATGTCCAGCACCGTGGTGATGATGTCTTCGATGACGACGTTGGCAATCGTCGTCCCGAAGCGACCAACGCCGATGGGAGACTTGAAATCAGTCACAGCTCCTCCGGGACATCAAGTCTCCCAGCACGGAATCGCCATCGTTCAGACCCGCCGCGCGTGACCAGAACCGCCGCTGCGACGGTTTGATGACGTAGAACGAATCGTCGGCGTACACTCGCAAGTGCCGCCGCGTGTACAGCCCGACCGAAATCTCTTGATCCAAGTTTTCGGCGATTCGAGCGAGCACGTCGTCCAGGTTCGGCACCTTCCTGGTGACAACGGCTGGCCTGTCGTTTGCGGCGCAGTCCGCAAAGCGGAATTGAACCACGCGCAGCGGCCCGTCGACGTCGATCACGTCCGCCTGCAAAGACCGCCGTTTCCGCCTCTCCAGGAAGGGCTGAATGACACCAATCAGGTGCCGCGCGTATCCGCAGCAGTCCCTTGTCGTGGCAGGATCAAGAGCCCGCGAGCGCTCGTGATTTCGCTGGAGGTCGATCGTGAATTCCAGCATGTCCTCGACAAGGATTCGTTCTGTCGTGTCGAGGCCGTACAGCGCGAAAACCGCCTTGTCTAGGGCTGCAACGATTGCTTCATCAGTTCTAGTTTGGCAGGCAAGTTGCCGCAGACTGTCTTCGAGTTCGACGAGATCACCAACGAGGGCTGCTTTAACCGTTCGCGGGTCCGGAATGGGAATGCGTTCGAAGTCGTTTTGCTCCAGCGTGTACTTATCAAGGGCCCACCGGCTCGCGGTGAGGAAAACAAGATAGCTCCCGAGCGAGGAATTCAGCACGGCATTCAGGTATCGTGCCAGATCGAGTTGGTCTTCGGAAACCGGGACGCCGAATTGAGACCGCGAATACACGACGTCGTGCAGGCAAAAAGCTGCGACAGTTCGGTTTCCAAGAAGACCGCTCGCACACAGCAGCAGCGGACCTCGGTATATGCTTGGATCTCGGGGCCACTGGAGGCGATCCTCCTCAAATAGGGGCAGCGAGGATAATTCGAAACCGAACGGCGGCATACCTCCTCCCGAGAGGCACGGGAGTCCGTGTAATTCCGTCGGCACATCGCGGGAACCATCTCCAACGATGTAACCCTGATGCATGGCTAGATCGTAGTCTTTCAGCAGCGACTCCAACGCGGGATGCTGGCCCAACAGTCGATCGACCAGTGCCAAATCCCGTGCACTTCCCCACGAGGCCACCTTCAACGCGCGGGGATTGGCTGCCGCCAGCGATATGGACAGGCGATGGACGTTTTCCGGGCCAATCTGCAAAATGCCATGATTCCGAAAGGTGCGCGAGAACTCGACTGCAGCGAAGGGAAACGCCGCGTTCGTCGGCGACGGGCTGTTCTCGGCAACCAAGATCAACGCAGGCTGCTTGGTCGCAGGAAATAGCTTCTGGTCGTGCAACGCAGCTAGATTGACGATCAGTCGAGGCCGGAAGGTCGACAGTAGGGCTCGCTTGGCGTCGCGCGACTCGTCCTCGTAGCTGAAGAAACGCTTGCCTTCCAGGATCATCCCGATGCGAGCCGCGGGACGCGAAAAGTCCTGGCTGCGCCAGATGAAGGCCTGTTCCGGTGGATCGCGGAAGGGAAGCGGCGCTGGCGCCGGCTCTCGATTCCGGCAATATTCGACGTGCGACTGCTCGCCGCTGGGGGCCCGCGAACGGGGGCCCTTGGCGCGAGTCCAAGGCGGATTGCCGACGACGATACTGAATTCCCGCTCCCGGAATGGCTTGGCCTGCAGGAACGACGCCTCGCGATCGAACGCGTCGTCCACAAACAGGTTTCGCCCTTTCAACTGGTGCTTAAAACGCAACTGGTGACGCGAGTTCGGCACGGGATCCAACTCGAATGCAGTCAGGCAGAGGCTGAAAGCAGCGATCTCGACCGCTGTTTCCTCGATATCGATCCCGTAGATCTGATGGTACAGCGTGTCGCGAACCAGATCTCGCGTGTGCTTCTCACCGGCAGCCAAGCGTCGCGCGACCAACCGCCGAAGGGCCTCGACCAGGAATACGCCGGACCCGCACGCCATGTCCACAACCTTCGCGTCGACGGGCAACTTCGATTCAAACAGCTCGTCGTCGAACACCTGCGAAAGGACCAAATCGACCAGATTCGTCGGCGTGTAGTGGGTGCCGGCCTTTTTGGCTTTCTCCGGATCGGTCGCGTAAATGAACTTCTCGTAGATCGAGCTGATTAGTTCGATGGGAATCACGCTGAAGTCGTACCGCCAGAAGTTGAGACTTCGCTGGAAGGTGGTCAGGTCCGTGCGAGCGAGTACGCATTGCGCGATTTCAAGCTGTCTCCGCGTCAATCGCTTGTCGAGCGATGCGTGCTGGGGTGGCGGCGGGAAGAGGTCGCCGTTGAACACGTCGCGCATGCGGTCAAAGAATGCCTCCGTCGCCCTGGAATCGCCAAGGACTTGCTCGAAGGTCGTCCCGTCCAAACCGTCAAACAACTCCGGCGGCAGAACTCCTTTCGCCTCGAGGTAAGCCACGAAGATCGTCCGCAGCAGCAGGCGGTGAGCGTCGATCGGCTCCAGCTTCTGTTCGGTCAGCTTCGTCGCGGCGACCGTGAGATCCTTGACCAGTTGCTCATCGATTCTCGTCTCGCGTTTGATCCGTCCGCCGAGCGGCCCTGCCCAGAACTCACCACTGTCGATCCGATCCCGTGTCAACAGATTCGCTTTCAGCTTCTCAAGGCGGTCTGCCAGATCCGAGAACAATTGGACTTCGGGCGATTCGAGTCCCGACACGTCGTCCGGCGGCGGAGCGTAAGCGTTGAACACCCGAATGTGCCTGGGGGTGCAGACCCACAGCATGCGGGCCAAGCCGTGGTTCCAGGCCGCTTGATGCCAGGCCTTTAGCTGTTCGGGCGTGGGGTCGGCAGCCAGGGACTTGAAGTAGATGCAAGGGGAACCGTCCAGCTCGTAGACATCGGTGACGCCAAGTTTGTCCGGGTCGAGGACCGAGTCGTACTTGAAAGCACGGTCGATCTGCCGCGCGTCCGTCCGCGTCCTCCGCGCCTCGCGCAACGAGGCGGCACCCAGAATCCCCGCCGCCGGCCGGCCGGCGACGTAGAACCCAAGCTGCTCGAGCTGCGCCGTGTAGAAGGAATCTGTTGCATTCGCCATAACGGGGCCCTTCCTATCCATCGTCAAACAGCCGCAGATTCCGGTCGGCTCGTTTCTTGGCCTGCGACCGTTTCCGGCCGCGGCGCGGGGGCAGCGGACGACCGGGGCCGACGCGGGACAGGATCAGTTGCTGCTCGTCCAGCGTCAGGTCGAACAGCCGGAAGACGATGCGGTCGATCAAGAAATCCAGTTCGGCGGCGCGGGCGCGGTTGGCGCGGACCGTGCGATGATGATCGAGAAACGTGTCGCGCAACTGCCGCAACGCGCCGGTCGGATGCTCGATGCGGCCCGAACCCGTCAAGTCGGCCCGGACGCGAGGGTTGCCAATCTTGGTCTTGTTCTTCCGCAACAGATCGCACAAATCGTCCCACGCCGCCGCTTCCCAGCCGTCCGCGTCGATCCCCGGCAGCGGGTACGACGGATACACCCGCGCGATCAACTCCCAGGGAATCCCGCCCGACCCCTCGCCGTCCAACGGCGGACACACGCCGTTGGGATACCACCGTCCTTCCTCCGCCGACCGCTCGTCCGGCTGCCAATTCGGAAAACGTCCTTGCCAACCGAAATAGTCGAGGTCGCGAAATGCTGACGCGCCTGTCCATGAATCCAAATCGCCAGCGGCGATGCTTCGAAGGGATTCGCTGAAACCGTGCTGGAGCGATTCCTTTTCCGAACCGAGCTGGCCACACACTCTAGCCAAACCCGCGAGAGAGTCATGCACGAGATCAGGAATCTGGTCGGATTGGGAGGCACTGTCAATCGTGGCGAACATTTGTCGTTCCACGCCCACCAATCCCTTGGAATCCGCAAACGCCGCCACGATTTCCTGAATGAAGACCTGCCTATTGCTGATTTCGGTGAGAAGATCCGCCTCGCTTGATTCGCCAGTGGCTACAAGTCCGGCGGTTCGCTGCAGTAGCTCGAAACGCGGGACGGGGAGTTTTCCGGTTTCGTACACGCTTACGTGATTGTTGGTGCTTGAGATTTTGAACCGCCACTCCCAAAGGCTGCTGTTGAACAATGCGGCCAAGGCCCAGTGGTCTATCCCCGCCGTGGCACAGTAATTGACAGTGTGGCCGCACAGACTCCCTGGTGGTACCACGGCCCCAATGAGCCGTCGGTAGTTATCGAGAGCCGCGCATTCTTGATGAACTAGCCGAGTGGACCGAACGTCCCGGAGCTTGCCTTTCGACGCTGACTCCAGCGAGCCTTTCAAATAGAGCGCTTCGCCTTGCCGTGCGTCTTGCATGATGTTCCAACGAGCGATGTTCGCGCCGCGAAAAACGCGATGGTTAGTTGCTTGTGTCGTCATGCGGTCCGCCGCGTTCGTCAGGTTGAGTTCGCCTTGTTTGAACCGGGTAACAGTCTCTGCAGGAAGCGCACGGGGGTGAGTGGCTAGCCGGCGAGCGAGTTGCTCGGACGCGGGTTCGGCGAGGAAGAGTGACGCGTTTTCGGCGTCAGCCGAAAGAACCTGTGCGGGATCGACCACCGCCAGAGGAGAATCGGGCGAAATGTACTGCGCAGCATGGGTGCGGACGCGGATCGGCTGAAGCATGGTATCGAGTACGGAAACGTACGCGCAGGTGGGGAGCTTGGCTTCCTCGAATACGCGGCGTTTGGGGTCGTCCTTCTGCGGAAACGCTTCAATTGAGTCAAATCGAAGCCGGGCATCTTCGGGGCTACCGGATACGGTCGAGCCAGAGAGCATTGCGCGACGTAGATTTGCCGCATGTCGGTCAGCTATCAGGGCCATCGGAACGATGAAGCTGTGGCGTCCGTGCAGCCGCAAAAGCCCCTCCGATCGCGCTACGAACAATCTGTAGAGGTTGATCTTGTGACCGACGGCCGTCACGTAACGAGGCATCGCCAGGAAGTAATCACGTTCGGCGCCTATGTCGCGACCGATCTCCTTCTGGGCGAGAATGTCGTACGGTGGATTCCCGACCACTGCATCAAACCGCCGCATTTGCTCCGGCCTGCGGCTGGTAAAGAAGACGTCCGGGAAGTCCACATCCCAATGGAAAAAAGCCCGCTCGCGGGCGACCTTTTCGGCTTGCTCGATCCAGCGGCGGTCCTTGGCGTCGAGATTCTTGAGCGTCGCGTCCCAGTGGTCCAGGTCCAGGTCGCTGCCGTGGCTGATCAGCTCGCTGGCCCCCGGTACGCCGAAATGCTCGGCCGTCAGGCAGTCCAGCAGCGCGCGGTAGCCCCGCACGCCGGACAGCACGTCCTGGTAGATGTGGGCGGACCGGCTGACCTCGGTCAGCGTGGCGTCCGCCACATCGGCGATGGATTCCATGTTCCTGGTGGCCCTCTGCAGCGGCTCCAGTGGCAAGGCGAACATCATCGTCTGCGCGCCTTCGGATCGAGCCTTCTTCAAGTCCTCGATCGTCGCGCCGATCAACGAATTGCCACACTTCAAGTGATGGTCCAGGAACGACAGCGGTGCGCCCAGCGTGAA
>CAYUFW010000071.1:3013-6559 GCA_964443915.1 uncultured Pirellulaceae bacterium | reverse complement strand
TGGCCAGCTCGACCGCCATCGGGTTCAGGTCCACGCCGTAGACGCAGCGTTTCATGACCAGACGCTTGATCAAGTTCACGTCCGTCAGCCGCTCCTCGTTGATCTTCACCTCCTGCTGGTCCAACGACGCGATAATCTGGCGCCGAATTCGCAAGTCCACCAGCGCCTGGACCGGATTGGTGGGGAAGCCGGCCAGAAAGTCGAGCACCCGGTCGGTGATGTAATCGACCGTCTCGACGAGGAAATGGGCACTGCCCATCGCCGGATCGAGCACTTTGACATCGAAGAGTTCCCAGACGCACTTCTCGAACCGGTCGAGCATCCACTGCGCGACCTGATCGTCGGTCGGCCGCTGCGAACGGAACTTGTCCGCTTTTGCGTCCTCGGACTTGCGTTTGTCGGCGTACCACCGCTGCGCCTCGCGCAGACGCGGCAAGCTGGCCTGGAACTTCTCGTCCAGCAGCGGACCCACGGCGTTGGTGACGATGTACTTGACGATATGCTGCGGAGTGAAATACGAGCCCGTGCTCTTGCGCTGCTGGTTCGAGGGGACCAGCGCGATCCGCAGATTGCCGCGGCGAAAGCCCCGTTCCCAGTCGTCCTGCGGGACCACGACGTGGTACATCAGCAGCCCTTCGTAGATCGTGCCCAACTGGCGGACACCCAGCGAGCGATAGTCCACGAAGACCAACTCCTGGGTCTTGGGGTCGTCGTCGCGCGCCAGGAGATCGACGGCGCGAGCCAAGAAGTAGTCGGGCACGCGATACTTCTTCAGGAAACGGGCCGCGTTCGCCTCACGGGACTTGTCGCCACGTTCCGCCGTCAAGCAAAACAGTCCGCCGTTGTACGCCGGGACGTTGTGTTCGCGGCTCCCTTCCGCAATGACCTGAAACAACTCTCCCAACCGCAGCCACAGGTCCGTGTCGGACTTGGTGTATCGACTCTTCAGCCGGCCCTCCACCGCGTCGGCATCCTTGCCGGCGGCCTCCGCCACGTCCTGTTTGAGCCGCGTTAAGCTGACCGACGCATACGCCGGTTCGTGGACCGGAAGCAGGTCGAGCGACTCGGCATACAGCAAGAACAACAGGCGATACAGCAGCGTCAGCGTGGCATCGTAGGCTTGGCCGAGAAACTCGTCGCCGGCGTCTGTCTTCTCGTCAAAGTGGCTGCGTCGGTACTGCACGAATCCCTCGGCCAGGTACGGAAAAACCTCGTCGAAGATCCGCCCTCGAAGGCGATCGCCCAATTCCTTCGCAAAGGCTTGCGAGTCGAGTCGGAGTTGATCCAAGAAAGAAAGCGGCTCGCCAGCCACCGATTCGCCCGACACTGGCAAGGCTGGCATGAACGACGCGGCTCGGAAGAACAGCCAGAAATACCGCAACGCGACCAAGTCATCCTGGCCCAACGCTTCCGGCAATTCGACTTCGTAGTAGTTGCTCGCGCGGGAGTGGGCTGCGGCGCAGTACAGCCGCCAGTCCTTTCCGTTGGTCAAAATGGCCCACGGCATCTTGTGCTTCTCCAACGCCCCTACGACGCGGATTCCGGGCACGTGGTCCGCACGGTCTCGATTAAGGTCATCTTGCCGATCCAGCGGCCGGTCCCACTGGTAAGCGAGCAGCGCCGCGACGGCGGGCGCGTCGCTGGGGCCATCAGACGGACGCAGCAGAAAGTCGGCCTCGTCATCCTTGCGCAACGAGTCCAGCTTGAAACCCAGGGCCGCCAGGGTCGGCTTCACAAACTTGGCGTGCATGTCCTTGGTGGTCAGTTGCCGCACGTCACCCGCGTCCGCCAGGATTTTCGTCAGGCTCTGGTGCAGAGGCCGCAAGTCCGTGTTCCAGACCGGAAACGCCCGTGCGTCAGCCAATCGGGACTTCAAGAAATAGTCGCTGAACAGGCCACGGTTGTTGAACTCGTCCTCGGACCATTCCGCCAACCGAAAGGCGTCACGAATCCGCTCAAACTGGGCAAACGGATCGGCAGCCGCACGGCTCATCCGTTCAAGCACACGAAGATGCACCCGGGATGGATGCCGCCGGTCAAGCGAAATCAAGCGATGGCCTACAGCGACACGTGCACCGCCAGGTCCGCCCGCCTGAACAGCCTTCTCCACCAGCACGAAGTCCAAGGGGTCGAAGTCACGGGTGGCGACAACCAGCAAGGCGTTAGCGGGCTTATTTCGAAACGCTGCCGCCAGCGCCTTTCGCAGCTCGACCGTCTGAGCCGTGGTTTCAAAGCAGTACACCTCCAGCGCTGGCGGCAAACCTGGCGCAAGTCGTTCTGCAGCAACCCGATAGACGCTCCGAATCAGGTGCTGGAAACGCTCAGCGACCCCGAGGCTGCCCGCCGTCTGCTCGACCGGTTCGCTCGTGTCATAGCCCAGGACGCCCAGCAATTGCTGGACCCCTCCGCGATCACTCGCCGCCTGTACGGCCGCAACGTCGATCCTCCGTGTTCCACCAACCAAGGGGCTTCTCCTTGACGAGTCGTCGAGTCTTGGTCACGTACGACACCCATTGCGACGCAATGGGCCTCCCGCCGCACGGAAATAACGCGCCGAACGATCGGGGCTTTGTTGTACCGGTATCTTAATGGCACCAGCAACCGCCCGCAACAAGCGGCGCACGGGGGCAAAGCCCTCAATAGAGGCGATCCGAACAGGCAGACGCGAGCCGGCCGGGGACAGATTCGCCCCCTCTTGCCCTCCAGCGGACGAAAAGGCAAGACTCCACCTTCGCACGCCGGTTGGCTAAACCAATTCGCCGCGTTACCGCTGAACGACCGGCAGCGGCTGGCCCTGGTCTATTTGCGGTGCAACGACCAGATCACCAACAGCGACTACCAGCGGCTGAACCAGGTCGACGCCCTCGCCGCCGGCCGGGAGCTACGCGGGCTCGCCCGGCAGGGCTGGCACAACGCCGTTTCGATTGGCCTGCCGCCGACCAGGACGCAAATCTCCCGCTGGCAGGCTTCGGCCGCACTTCAGGCACTGCCAACAAGTAGGCAGTGCCACACCGCAGGGCCGCGCCCGTCACTTCCCCGGCAACGGGCGGGTTTCGCGGCGGCGGTCTTCTTGCTCGAAGCCGCTCCGCATGTCTTCCGGATCGTCCATCACGGGAGAATCGAGCAGCCGGGACCAGTCGAAGCCACGGTCGAACGGCTTCAACGCCTTGGCCGGATCGAACAGCCGCGCATCGACCGGTTTCGGCGTATAGGGAGTGAAGTCCGGTTCCTCGCTGAAACAGTCGCTGGGCATGGCCGCCGTCGCGTCGAAGTGGTTCAGGCTCGGCAAATCCAGGAGGGTGAAGATCATCTTCATGATCGAGCCGAAGTCCAAGAGGGTGCTCGAAACCCAGCCCTTCTTCACGTAGGGACCGATCAGCATCAGCAGCGAGCGATGAGCGTCGACGTGATCGCGGCCTCCCTGCGCGTCGTCCTCGGTGACGATGATCAGCATGTTCTTCCAGTAGGGAGTGCGTGAGAGGAACCGCACCACGCGGGCCAGGGCCAGGAAGAACATGCTGATCATCGTCACCGAGGACGACGCGC
>CAYUFW010000071.1:2641-3003 GCA_964443915.1 uncultured Pirellulaceae bacterium | reverse complement strand
TTCGCCGGTCAGGTGGTCGTTGGGCAGGACCATGGTGATCAGCCGGGGGAACGGCTCCCGCCCGCTGGCCCACTTCTCGCGGTACTCCTCTTCGAACATGTCGACGCGGAACTGGTCGGGGATGTGCATGTTGAACGTGGCGAACTTGCGCGAGGTGTTGTCGAAGAGCGGCTTGGGCAGCGGGATGCTCACGCGCATCTGCATCCCGGTGTACTTGTGGATCTGCTGCTCGATGCTGGCCGGCATCTCGGTGCCGAAGCCGAAGTTGAAGAACGGGACCCGGTGGCGATCGAGGTGCTCCCAGAGGGCCCCGGCTTCGTTGTAGTCCTCGGGGAAGACGCCTGCGGCGGCGCCGGCCACGT
>CAYUFW010000071.1:1874-2605 GCA_964443915.1 uncultured Pirellulaceae bacterium | reverse complement strand
CTGAACAGCCGGGCCTCGATTCGCGAGCGCGCGTTGACTTCGACCCATTCGTTCGGATACACGCCCACGACCCAGCGATGCCCGGTGTTCGACTGGTCCGAGTCGCAGTAGAAGTTGTCGCAGAGGGCAAAGCGATCGGCCAACGCCTGGTGGTTGGGTGAGACATTGACGTCCTCGACCTTCGCCCCCGCCTTGTTGACGACCGTGACGCGACAGCCCAGCCCGGCCAGCGCGGGGTCTCCCACTACGTTCTTGCGTTCCCCGTAGATCTGGTCGAAGGTGCGGTTCTCCTTGACGATGAACACGATGTGCCGGATGGGACTGGCACGCAAGCGCGGGGCCGGCGGCAGCGGATTGCGGCCGTCGTCGGTCAACTGCCGCTTTTGATACGTGTTGGCCACGACCTGACGCGTGTACTCGGCCAGCCGGGCCGCGTCGGGGACGTCGATCACCTGGAACAGGCCCTGCATGATGTCGCCCGGATGCGAGCCGCGGTCCGGGGCCACGAAGCCGCGCCCGCCGTTGGGTCCGGAGCCGACTCCCTTGGAACTGGAGACGAACAGCCGCTTGCCGTCGCGCGAGACGTGGACCAACGAGCAGAACCAGCCGGCCGGAATGTAGCCGGACAGCCTCCGCCGCTCCAGATCGACCACGGCCACCGCGTTCAGGCCGGCGCAGGCCACGTACAGCGACCGCTCGTCGGGGCTCAGGGCGATCGAGAAGGGCAACAC
>CAYUFW010000071.1:0-1864 GCA_964443915.1 uncultured Pirellulaceae bacterium | reverse complement strand
TTTCCGGGATTTCGTCGTGCGCTACGAAAAACCGATCATCGACCTGATCCACGATGGCGTTGCGGCGGACGTCGATGACCGAGATGGTGTCGTTCGTGGCGTTGGAGACATAGGCGAACCGCTGGCCCGCGACCACCGTGCTGGGACTGGCGCCGCCGACGGTGTTGATCTCGCCGCGCCGCTGGCCGACCAGGTAGCCGGTCTTGATCTTGGCCTCGACCCGGCCGGTCTGCAGCTCGACCTTGAAGACCGACATGGCGTCGGGATGATTGGGCGATCCGAGCCCGGGGATCTTCTGCCCCTCGGCGACGACGCCTTCC
Source organism: uncultured Pirellulaceae bacterium (assembly GCA_964443915.1). Lineage (GTDB taxonomy): Bacteria > Planctomycetota > Planctomycetia > Pirellulales > Pirellulaceae > Anammoximicrobium. Next base: position 1,544 of record CAYUFW010000071.1, on the reverse strand, counting down.
TCGGCTTCCTTCGAGGGCACTCCATACGCGGGGAACGACAGCCCGGCCGTCGGCCCCGACTGCGGCGTCACGCCGGGCAGCAACGGATACTCGAACATGCCGACGTTGGAGACCCAGGCGTACTTCGCATGCGGAGAAAGGCAGATGCCGAACGGATTGCGACCCACGCGCACCGACTGGACCACGCGGCGTTGGCCCAGATCGACCACGACCATGCGGTAGTTGAACTGGTCAACGCCATACAGCAAACGTCCGTCGGCACTGAGCAGGAAGTCGCCCAAGAAGCTGTCCTGATAGCCGTCCCCGTTGATGTCGATCCGGTCCACGTCGGCGCGGGTTTTCAAGTCGTAGACCACGATCTCCCCATGATTGGCGCTGCCGAGATACAGCTTCTGGGAGTCGGGCGACAGGGCGCAGCCCATGTACGCCCCGGCTTCCAGCCATGGCGGCGCCTTTTGACCGAAGGCGGGAAAGCGATCCACCGCCTTGGGCTCCGCGGTGGAGATGACCTGGAAGGCACCGCGGGACAACAGGACCGCGGTCGATTCATCGGCGCTGATGGCCATTCCCCAGCTATACGACTGGGTCAGCGCGATCCGGCCGGCAGGCGTGAGAAAGCGGCCGTTGATGAGCACCGGCCGGCCCGGATCGACCGAGGGACGCAAGTCCTTGCCCGGCGGCTCCAACACGGTGATCGTTTGCGGAGCCCTCGCCGCGCTCGAACCCGGGCGCGCCTCGCCCGCCACGTGGACGTCGCTTTTGGGCTGCTGCACGGGCTCGGCAGCGTACGACAAGGCAGCGGCGGCGACTTCCGCCAGCAGAATGATCGTCCAATGATGCATGCGATGGCCCTCACTCTGAGTCGGCATTCACCGGTTGCGGGCACTGCCGACACAATCCGAGCAGCAGCCTCTCCCGGCTGATGGCGCCGCGAATACGTCAAGGTAGTCCTCCCGGTCAGCAGTGTCAACGAGCACAACTTGGCACGGAGGAATGGTCCGAGCGTTTACTGCAATTGCACTCCCGTTTGAGGCGCGATATGGTTTGTGGTATCCTCGACGTGGATGTTTGTTTGCCGAGAAGGTCCGCAACCAGGACGACCAGTGAAACACGACCTGCACGGCAGGAGCCAAGTAGAATCAGGAGAAGTCTCCCAATCGCTTGCGCGTGTTTGATTCTTGGTCTGCTGGCGGCGGGCGACCGGTCACCATTGACAAACAGAAGATAGGAGGCATTGGCCATGAGCAATCGACTTGGGCGTCGTGACTTTCTGCGGACCGCGGCGGTCACCGGCGCGGCGGGCGCGCTGGCCCTCGCCGCACCGCCGCCAGCGGCGAAGAACCTCGTCGAGATGTTGCGTCTGATGCGCAAGATCCGGCATTTCGAGGAGGGCCTCACGGGGCTCTACCGGTACGAGAGCTTCCTGGAGAAACACGACCTGGCCGGCGATATGTACGACTTCGCCAGCAAGGGCATCATCGCCGGAGCGGTCCACCTGTACATCGGGCAGGAGGCGGTGGCGGTCGGAACGTGTGCGGCGTTGC
>CAYUFW010000070.1:28749-28969 GCA_964443915.1 uncultured Pirellulaceae bacterium | reverse complement strand
CCAAATGTGCTGATTGGGCTGTCCATCATGTTCTTCGTCTTCGCCGTCGCCTTGTCGGTCACGATGGGGAATGACGTTTCTTTGGCCGTCAAGATCGGCCTCTTCGTGTGTGGGTTTGGTTCGGGTGCAGCAGCAGGCCGGCGCAGCGCGACACCGGCCTGATCATCTACGAGAAAGGAGAAAGGCGATGCTTTCCAAATGCGGAGCGAGGAAATGGGCT
>CAYUFW010000070.1:27237-28698 GCA_964443915.1 uncultured Pirellulaceae bacterium | reverse complement strand
GGGGATTAAGAACGGCATCAGCAGCCCGAAGGACGGCGCGACAGTGAGCGGCTCAGGCGTGGTGCAGGGCTACGCCAGCGATCCTGACTTTGCCAAGTGGCAGCTGGACGTTCTGCCATTCGGCGATTCGGATGCAGCCATCTTTTTGGCGCTGGGTGAGAAGCCGGGCGAATTCACCGCGACTGTGGATACGACTCGCTTCCCCAACGGCGAGCATGCCCTGCGCCTGCGGGTCGTTCGGCAGGACTCCAACTACGACGAGTACGTCACCGAGTTCATCATCGCCAACCCCACGATTCCGAGCAAGGCTGCGGCGCCAGCACCGGCGTCAACCGAAGCGAACAAGGCTCTTGTGCGCCAGTACGTTGAACAAGTGCTGAGAGTACATCGGCCCGAAGTGATTGACCAGTTCGTTTCTCCATCCTACAAGCGTTACGTCACGGCGAGCGCCACTCCCCTCACTCCCGCGGAACAAAAGCAGCGGCTGGCGGGTCTTTTCGCTGCATTCCCCGATATGCAATTCACGATCGATGATATGGTTGCCGAAGGTGACCTGGTCGCGTACCGGTTGACGTCACGCGGTACACACCAGGCTCCGTTTCAGGGGATCGCGCCAACGGGCAAGCCGGTGGTAGTCTCTGCCATCGAGATTGTGCGTATCGAAAACGGGAAGTATGTCGAGCACTGGGGTGGACCCGACCTTCTGGACATGGCGCAGCAGTTAGGCGGGGTTGTGGCGGTCAAATAGGGGAGGTGTCCGCAGGAAGACCAGCAGCACCAGCGCGCAGAGCGCCAGGATGATCCCGTTGGCATAGAAGGGAATCGCGGCGCCGTGGGTCTGATACAGCCAGGCGCCGCCCAGGGGGCCGATGGTCGCGCCGAGGTCCGCGCACATGACGTACAGCCCGTAGGCGCGGCCGCGCTGCTGCCTGCCGGTCAGGTCGGCCACGAGCGCCTGCTCCGCCGGGTCACCCGCGGCGTAGCAGGCGGCCTGGAAGGCCCACAGCAGCGCCAGCGCGGCGATGCTGCCCAGGGCCGGGACGACGAACGAAGATACGCCTCGGACGTTTACCGCGGTCCAACTGCTGGCTAACGATCTGAAAGGCCCGGCCGCTCCGGCCGGCACGCAGGACAACGAGACCGCGCAGGTCCTGACGCTGTCGAGTGTCACACCGCTTAGCGCCGCCGGCGGCACGGTGACGCTCAGCAGCGGGGTCGTGACGTACAGCCCGCCCGCCAACTTCAACGGGCAGGACACGTTCACCTACCGCGTCACCGACGACGGCTTGACGAACGGCCAGACCGACCGGCGGGATGCGACGGGCACCGTGACGGTCACCGTGGCGGCAGTCAACGACGGACCCCAAGTCGCCGCGCCGGCCACTGCCCAGGTCAACGAGGACCAAGCGGGGCCGATCGCCGGGATTTCGGTCAGCGATCTCGACGTGGGGAACAACCATC
>CAYUFW010000070.1:10435-27217 GCA_964443915.1 uncultured Pirellulaceae bacterium | reverse complement strand
GCTCTCACGCTGAGCGTCAACCACGGGACGTTGACGGTGGACGTGAATCCCAGCATCGGCGGGTTGCTGGACGGCAATGTCGACGGCAACGGAACGGCCTTGGTGACCATTTCCGGCACCCTCCAGCAGATCAACACGACGCTCGCCTCGGCCAACGGGCTGCAGTACCTGTCGGCCCTGAACGACAACCGTCCGGACAGCTTGACGATCACCGTCAGCGACGGCGGCCAGACCGGCATTCCGAACCCGGCCAGCCCGTCCAGCGTGAGTCGGACGGTCGCCCTGACGATCCAGCCGATGAACGACGCCCCGGCGGTGACTGTGCCCAGCGGGCAACAGGTGACGGAGGACGGCTCGTTCTACTTCGGCGCGCTCCAGGTCAGCGACGTGGACGCGAACGAGACGGCGGGGGCCCAAGTCCGCGTCACGCTGACGGTGGACAACGGCGTGATGCTGGTCAACACCGGCGTGTCGGGCGGCTTGACGGGCGGCAACGTGGCGAACAACAACAGCCGCAGCGTCGTCCTGACCGGGACGCTGGCGGCGCTGAACAAGACCCTCAGCGACGCCTCCGGCGTCCAGTACCGGCCGACGACGAACTTCTCCGGCACCGACACGGTCAGCGTGACGGTCAGCGATTTGGGGAACACCGGCCAGCCCGGCGCGCAGACGGCGGTCAGCACCTTTACGGTCGCGGTCACGCCCACCAACGACGCGCCGCTGGCGGTCAACGATCCGAGCCTGGGCGATCCGCTGATTGCGACCAACGAGGACACGGTGCTGCAGGTCGCCGGGCGCGGGGTCCTGGCCAACGACATCGATGTCGACGGCGACGATCTGGATGTGGTGATCGAAGGCGGGACGCCGTTGGCCGGCAAGTACGGGATCACCACCGCCCGCGGTGCGCCGGTGGAGATCGATGCGGAGGAGGGCACGTTCCGCTTCGATCCGACGGGAGTCGCCGTCTTCCAGGCTCTGCGCACCGGCCAGACGCTGACGGACACGTTTGCGTACAAGGCCACGGACGGGACCGTCCTGTCCAACCCCGCGACCGTGACGATCACGGTGACTGGCATCAACGACGCCCCGGTGGCCGGCCTCGACACGTACACGGTGGCCGACAACGCGCTGTTGGACAGCGCCGGCTTTACTGTCCCCGGACTGCTCGACAACGACCTGGATCCGGAGAACGAAGCCCTGGCCGTCGTGGTCGGCTCGTCCGATTCGGCGAGTCACCTGGGGGCGGCCGTCACGATTCAGGCCAACGGGGAGTTTACGTACGATCCGCGGGCGTCGGTCGTCCTGGCCTCGCTCAAGTCCGGCGATCCGGCCCTGACCGATACCTTTAGGTACGTCGTCGCGGACGCCACGGGACTGCAGACCACCGCGACGGTCACGGTCACGGTCACGGGCGCCAACTCCAATCCGGTGCCGGCGGACGACCAGTACTCGACGGCCGAGAACGTGGTCTTGGTCATCCCGGCTCGGGGCGTGCTGGATAACGACACCGATCCGGACAGCAACGCCGGCGCGTTGACGGCCGTGGTCCAGACGGTAACCAGCCAGTACGGCGCGCAGGTCCAAATCCGCGCAGACGGCGGGTTCACGTACGATTCCACGGGTTCGCCGACCCTGCGAGCGCTGGAAACCGGCCAGTCGCTGCAGGACTCGTTCTCGTATCAAGTCCGCGACGACGACGGCGCGACGGCCGTGGGAACGGTGCAGATGATCGTCAACGGCGTCTCGGATCCGCCCTACCAGAACGCCGCGAACCATGCCGACGTGAACGCCGACGGCGTCATCTCGCCGATGGACGCGCTGATCCCGATCAACTACCTCAATGCGAACGGGGCGGGCTCGCTTCCCGCCGGCATGCCGAAGCCGCCCTACCTGGACGTGAACGGCGACGGCGCAGCCTCGGCGGCCGACGTCATCATCGTGATCAATGCCTTGAACGCGGGGACGGCCGCTGGCGAGGGAGAAGGGGACGCCGAGGACACGCTTGTCTTGAGTTCGAAAGCCGTGGCGGCGGCGCCGGCGCCATGGGGCGTCTCGTCGTTCGACGCGGCCAGTTACGCTGTGCCTGCCAGTGGGTTCAACGATCCCGCGCCCACGGGCAGCCGCTCGACAGCCGACGATCGGGCGTCCTCCAGCCGGGTTTACACGCCGGTGGCTCAGCCGGTGCCGGCCGCTCCGGGACGCTCGGTGTTCGACGCCTGGGATGCGGACGATTCCGAGTGGGAAGACACGCTGGCGATGATCGCCGAGGGCGGCAGCGGCACGGATCGCGAGGCCGCCACCGACGCGCTGCTGGGATCGCTGTTCGGCTAAGCAAAACGGAATTCATTCCGTTCCTGACCAGCTTCAGAAGCCCGGCTTTTCCGAAAAAGCCGGGCTTCTCTGCATCCTACACCCTTCTTTCCAGTGCGGTTTCCGGCTGCCAGCTTCCCTGCTGCCGCCGAGATAGGAAGTGGGCCGGAACAAGTCCGCGCCGTTCCGGCAGCCATTCCGCCGCTTTCGGGCGGTCGGCCGTGCCGGAACGGCGCGGACTTGTTCCGGCCTACTTTTCGCTTCCTGCCCGGTCCGAAAAGCTCTTTTGCGGCACGGGCCTGGGCGAGTACAATAGGCGGCGTTGGACGCTGGAGTCTCCTCAAACCCCAGGAGCGCGGATATGAATGGCGGACGCAGGAACTTGGCGTGGCTTGTCCCCAGTGTGCTGTCGTTGAGCGTGGCGGCGTGGTGTCCGACGCTGACGCAGGCGGAACCGGCTCTAACCCGCGCCCAATTGGAGGCCGATTGGCTCCGTCAATTGGAACTGCGGTATCCGCGCACCGCGTCCCCCAGCGGAAACGTCACCAAGGAGGAGGACGCGGCGGGGGCGGTGGACGGCGTCAAGGACGGCAAGTGGGGGTTCCACACGGAAAACGAAGATCGGCCCTGGTGGCAAGTGGACCTCGGACAGGCCGCCGCCTTGGACCGGCTGGTGCTGTACAACCGTTGCGACGGCGGGTACGACCAGCGAGCGGCGCGGATCCTGGTCCTGCTGTCGGCCGACGGACAGCAGTTCCAGCAAGTCTATCAGCACGACGGCACCGCGTTCCTGGGACAGACGGACAACAAGCCTCTGTCGGTGCCGCTGGCGGGAACCCCCGCCCGCTACGTCCGCCTGCAACTGCCCGGCCACAGCTATTTTCACTTGGACGAGGTGGAGATCTACGCAGCTGGCGGCGGCGCGAACGTCGCGCTGCACAAACCGGCCACGCAGAGCAGCACCAGCCAGTGGTCCGCCCGTCACGCTCCCGGCCAGGCTTCCGCAGCCGCGCCGGTCGTCATCGAGGTGGCCGAGCAGGGCCTGCAACTGGCCGCCGAATTGCAGCAGCGCGGCGTGGACGCGGCCGCCCAGGCGGCCGAATTACAGGCGATCCGGTCGCGGGCGGAGCAACTGGGGCCCGACGCCGATCCCGGCGCGGCCCGGCAGTTGTACTTCCAGGCGCAGGAGCAGGTTCGTGCGTTGTCGCTGAGGAACCCGCTGCTGGATTTCGACGCGATCCTGTTCGTGAAGCGCGCCCCGACGCTGTTTCCCCATGTCTCGGACCAGCATTACGGCTGGTGGTCGCGGCCGGGCGGCGGGATCTACCTGCTGAAGGGCCTGCGGAGCGGCGAAGCGGAGGTCCAGTGCTTGACTCAGGACTGGCCGCCCGGCAACTTCATCGGTCCCGATCTGTCCTACGACGGCCGCAAGGTGCTGTTCGCCTTTTGCCGGCACTATCCGGAGTTGGTCGACGTCGCGGACAAGACCGACAAGGAAAAGCTGCCGGAGGATTCCTTCTACCACGTCTTCGAGATGAACGTGGACGGCAGCGGCGTGCGGCAGTTGACGCACGGGCGGTACGACGACTTCGACGCCCGGTATCTGCCCAACGGGCGGATCGTACTGCTGTCCACCCGCAAAGGCACCGCGTTGCAGGCCGGCAAGCGGAGCGCCCAAGCCACGGTCGATCGGACGTGCGGCGACAGTTTCGTGCGTTGCGGTGGCGGCAATCACCGGCCGGTGGGCGTGTTCACGTTGCACTCGATCGACGCCGACGGCGGCGATTGGTGCGCGATTTCGGCCTTCGAGAACTTTGAATGGACGCCGGCGGTGGCGGGCGACGGCCGCATCCTGTACGCGCGGTGGGACTATATCGACCGGTTCAACGGCCCCTTCTTTAGCCTCTGGTCCACGAACCCCGACGGCACGAATCCGCAGCTGGTGTACGGCAACTATACGGTCCGTCCTCAGTGCGTGTTCCAGGCCCGTCCGATTCCCGGTTCGCACAAGCTGATCTTCACGGCGACCGCCCATCATTCGATCACGGGCGGCGCCCTGGCGCTGATCGACCGCACGCGCGGCACGGAATTCGAGCGGCCCCTGACGAGGCTGACGCCGGAGGTCTGTTTTCCGGAGACGGAGGGCTGGCCCAAGTCGTACTACGCCGATCCCTGGCCGCTGTCCGAGCAGTACTTCCTGACCGCGTGGTCCGACCGTCCCCTGCCGCCGCACACGTTGATGAAACCGGACGATCCGCGGAACCCGCCCAACGCCTGCGGCATTTACCTGTACGACGCCTTTGGCAATTTGACGCTCCTGCACCGCGACGCGGCGATTTCCAGTGCGACGCCGATTCCGTTGGCCGCCCGGACTCCGCCGCCGGTCATCCCCGACGCCGTGGACTGGGCGGCCCGGCAGGAGGGTCAGCTCCTGGTCCAGGACGTCTATCAGGGGCTGGACGGCGTTCCGCGGGGCACGATCCGCAGCCTGCGGATCGTGGGTGTGCCGCCGAAAGTCCAGCCGCAAATGAACAGTCCCAGTCTGGGCGTGTCCAAGGAGGATCCCGGCAAGTACGTGCTCGGCACCGCGCCCGTCGAAGAGGACGGCTCGGCCTGCTTCCGCCTTCCTTCGGGAATCTCCGTGTTCTTCCAGGCGTTGGACGCCGACGGTCTGGCGGTGCAAACCATGCGTTCGCTGACCTATGTCCAGCCGGGCCAGACGTTGGCCTGCGTCGGCTGCCACGAGCAGCGCGACACCGCTCCGCTGCCTGCCGGTCCGCCGCTGGCCTTACTCCGCGAGCCCTCGACACTGGCGCCGGAACCCGACGGCTGTTGGCCGTTGCGGTTCGACCAGTTGGTACAGCCGGTGCTGGACCGGCATTGTGTTTCCTGCCACAAACCGGGTGCGGAAAATCCCGCCGCGGCCGCCTTTGACCTGACGCCCGCCGCGGCCTACACGAAGTTGCTCGAATACGCCGATGGCGATCTGCGCAAGTTGGCGTTCGAACGCGACCGCTCGCTCGCCGGCCAGATGCCGGCGCGGAACAGCAAGCTCTATCGCCTGCTGACCGCCGAGCCGGGCCATTACGATGTGCGTCTGCCGGAAGAAGATCGCCGCCGCTTGGCCGTGTGGATGGACACCTACGCCCAGCAATTGGGCTCGTTCAGCGAGGCGCAGGAGCAGCAACTTCGCGAATTGCGCGAGAAAGTCTCAGCATTGCTGAGCAAATAGACGTTGCTGCGAAGGGACATCCACCGGCCCGCGCAGTCCCGGTCCGCCGCCTGCGACGTAGCCAAAGCTGGCACCGCCAGCATCGGGCGTCACCCAGCAGGCATACAGGCTGCAGCGGGTCAGATGAAAGCGGAGCAGGACCGGCTTGCCGACGACGGCCGACAGGTCGTTGGCCCCTTCCCAAGTGACGGCTTGCCGGGTGCTGTCGCCGGACACCGGGCGGCAGTGTTGGCGGTCCAGCGGGGCGATTGGCCGGCTCTGCTCGTCCAGCACTTCGACCCGCAATTCCCCTTGGGACGCCGCCAGATTCACGAACAGATGCTTGCCCCGGAACCGGATCGGCCGCGTGGTCAGCGTTCCGCCCGATTCGGCCGCGTCCATCGAGGCGAACCCGTCGCGGCGAAGTCGGGCCAGTCCGGTGCTGCCGCCGGCGTCTACATGCTGGCAGCCTGGGAAGCTCTTGCCGGCCCGGCCGCTGACGCAGAAGATGCCATCTTGCGGGTCGTTCGGGAAGTCCTTCGCAGGCGGCGGCCAAGCCGCCGGGAGTTCAATTCCGTTAGACAGCACCCGGTCCGCTTCCGCAGCACGTGCCACCGCGAACGAAGTCAGAACGCGCAAGGTGGCCGTCACCGCCGTCCCAAGTCCACACCGCCAGCCGATCGCGTCTCATGATCGTGCCTCCCGAATTGTCGCGTCTCCCCACTGCCGCACGGCCAACAAGTAGGCCATGCCACAGGGCATCCGCTCACCGGGCCAACCGCCACACGGACTCAAGCCAGACTAGCTGATCCGCCGAGCCACCGCAACGAAGCAAATCGGAATCGCGCGGAAGAAACTGATCAAACTGGTTAACGAATGCCCAATCTCGTCGCCGATGCAAATGCTCAATGAGCGCACTTTCGCTGCGCGTTGGCGGTCGCTGATCGCAGATCACCGCTCATCTCGACGAATCTCGGCGAATCACACGCAGACGTAGTCGTTGGCACTTGATTTGCGAAACCATTTTTCGTACTGTTTTGCGCCGGCGAAGGGAGTTGCCGTACAGCGCCCTTCGAATGCTGTTTCTGGTTTATGGAAGACTCAAGATGACGACTACTGAATGTGCCGAAGCGACGTTCTCGTCGAGTAGCGACGAAGAGCCCCCACCACAGCGCCGCTGTGGTCCCCAACTCCTTCTACTTATCACCCCTCCTCGCTCGAACGGCTCCAAGCGGCTCGCTGGCCGGATCACCACGCTGGACGATCCTGGCAGAGCGGTCACGGTTCGCCGTCCCACGACCACCCCCGCGACCAGGGCTTTCCGCAAGGCTTTCTTTGCCCAAGTTGCCGACCGGGAGTGGAACGATTGGCGCTGGCAGATCCGCAACCGCATCCGGACGCTGGAACAGCTGGAGCGGATGCTCGTGCTGTCCGCCGACGAACGCGAAGCCCTGGTTGAGCGCGGGCAGATGCTGCCGGTCGGAGTTACGCCCTACTACATGAGCCTGATTTCGCGGGCCGATCCGCAGCAGCCCCTGCGGCGGACCGTCATTCCGACAACGGCGGAGTTTGACCGTGCGCCGGGCGAAGCGGACGATCCGCTGGGCGAGGACGGGCACAGTCCGGTGCCGGGACTGGTTCATCGGTATCCGGATCGGGTGTTGCTGCTGGCCCATGACTTCTGTTCGACGTATTGCCGCTACTGCACGCGGTCGCGGGTGGTCGGACACGGGGCGATTGTGTCCAACGAGCAGCGGCTGCAGATGGCGTTTGACTACATTCGCCGCACGCCCAGCGTCCGCGACGTGCTGGTTTCCGGCGGCGATCCGCTGACCCTGGCCGAGGACCGTCTGGATTGGATTCTGGGCAATTTGCGAGCGATTCCCCACGTAGAATTCCTCCGGATCGGGTCCAAGGTGCCGACCGTGCTGCCGCAACGGATCACGCCCCAGCTGTGCCGCGTCCTGCGGAAGTACCATCCCCTGTGGATCAGCCTGCATTTCACGCATCCGGACGAGTGTACGCCGGAAACCCACGCGGCCTGCACGCGACTGGCGGACGCCGGGATTCCGCTCGGTTCCCAGACCGTGCTGCTCAAAGGCATCAACGACAACGTGGAGACGATGAAACAGCTGATCCACAAGCTGTTGAAGATGCGCGTCCGGCCGTACTACCTGTACCAGTGCGACCCGATTTCCGGCTCGTCCCACTTCCGTACCTCGGTTTCCAAGGGTTTGGAGATTATCGAGGGCCTGCGGGGCCATACGACGGGCTACGCGGTGCCGACGTACGTGATCGACGCCCCCGGCGGCGGCGGGAAGATCCCATTGCAGCCGAATTACGTGGTGGGCCGGGAAGGCGACGATCTGCTGATCCGCAACTACGAAGGGCACACGTACCGGTATCCAGATCCGGTCATGTGAAGACCAGCCCAAGAGCCCGGTTGCCAATCGCAGCCGGGCTTTTCGTTTCTTGTTGAGTCCTCCCAGCTAGCGGGTCCTTGAGCTTTGCGGGCTCGTCGCCTATCTTCTTGCCACGCCGATCCAGTTTCAGGAGGCTTTCTGGTGCGCATCGGACTGACCTACGACTTGCGAGTCGAGTACTTGGCCGCCGGCTACGGTGAGGAGGAAACCGCCGAATTTGACCGTCCAGAGACGATCGACGCCCTCGAAAACGCCCTCCGGGGTCTCGGCTACGACACGGATCGCATTGGCGCCGCCAAGCGGCTGATCGAGCGATTGGGACGCGGCGACCGCTGGGATTTGGTCTTCAACATCGCCGAGGGCCTGCACGGCGGCGCGGCCCGCGAGTCCCAGGTGCCGGCCGTTCTGGACGTGTACGACATCCCGTACACGTTTTCCGATCCAGTGGTGACGGGCGTCTGCCTGCAGAAAGCACTGACCAAGCTGGTGGTCCGCGATGCCGGGGTGCCGACGCCGGACTTTGCCTTGGTCCAGCGTCCGGAGGACATCGCGGGCATCCGTTTGCCGTTTCCTGCCTTCGCCAAGCCGGTGGCGGAGGGCACCGGCAAGGGCATCGGCCCCACCTCGAAGATCCGGGACGAGGTAGCCTTGGACCGGGTTTGCCGCACCTTGTTGGAGCAATTCCGGCAGCCCGTGCTCGTGGAGACGTTCCTTCCCGGACGCGAGTTCACCGTTGGCTTGCTGGGTACGGGACGGGAGGCGACGGTCCTGGGCACGCTGGAAATCGTGCTGTTGCAGGCGGCGGAGCCGGATGCGTATTCCTACGTCAACAAGGAGAAATGCGAGGAGCTGGTCGAATATCGGCCGGTCTGGGCACGCAAAGACGACGAAGTCCGGCGGGCAGAGGAGGCGGCCTTGGGTGCCTGGCGGGCGCTGGGCTGCCGGGACGGCGGCCGAATCGACGTGCGATCCGACGCCGCCGGACAGCCCAACTTCATCGAATGCAACCCCTTGGCCGGCTTGCACCCGTACCATTCGGATCTGCCGATGATCGCCACGGCGGTGGGGATGCCCTACCAAACGCTCATCGGCCGAATCGTGGATTCGGCTCGGAGCCGAGTCCGGTAGCGACGTTCGTTTCTGACTTCGGCGAACGGTGGGCGTTAGCCCACCGGTGCATTCGATGCCAGCAGGCCAACCATCGGAAGAACCGGTGGGCTGACGCCCACCGTTCGCCGTTCGTCACGGCTTTGGGTCTGGCCTCGAACCGGGACATCGGAAGAACCGGTGGGCTGACGCCCACCGTTCGCCAGTACCTAAGGGAATTCCCCAACAAGATAGACAGTCGGACCAAACAGAGAACATCATCCCAAATTCAGAGCTTGCACTGTGCTGATCGCCATCCTCCACAACCGAGTCCCCGACGACGCATCGGTGTCCGACCGCGATGTGCTGGTCCAAGTCGCAGCGGTAACGGCCGCGCTGGATGGGCTAGGCCACCGAAGCGTCGCCGTCGAGTGCGATTTGAACCTGCTGTCTTTGCAGCAGCGGCTGCAGGAACTGCGGCCCGATGTCGTCTTCAATCTGGTCGAATCGTTGGACGGTTCGGACTCGCTGATGTTTCTCGTGCCGGCCCTACTGGACAGGATGAACGTGCCCTACACCGGGTCGCCGACCGAGGCGATCTGGCTGACGAACCACAAGCTGCTGGCCAAGGAGCGATTAAGACAGGCTGGGTTGCCGACGCCTGTGTGGCGAACGGGCCCGCGGGAGGCCGGCTGCGGGCTGGCGACAGGCCCGGAGGCCGGCTCGGTCCCGCCCGGCGCGCGATTTGTGGTCAAGGCGGTCTCCGAGCACGCATCCCTCGGTCTGGATGAACACTCGCTGGTCACGATTGCGGACGAGGCGGAGTTGCAGCGCCACCTGGGCGAATTCCGCCGGTCCCTTCAGCGTCCCTGTTTCGCGGAGCAGTTCATCGATGGCCGCGAATTCAATATTTCCTTGTTGGCCCACGCCGACGGCTGCCAGGTTCTGCCCCCAGCCGAGATCGACTTTTCGGCGTTTCCTGTGGGAAAGCCCCGGCTGGTCGGCTATCGGGCCAAGTGGGAAGAGGACACGTTTGAGTACCTAAACACGCCGCGCCGGTTCGACTTTCCGCCGCAGGACGCGAACCTACTGAAACAGATTGGTGAATTGGCAGCAGCGTGCTGGAGTCTGTTCGCCGTACGCGGCTATACACGAGTGGATTTCCGGGTCGATCAGGACGGTCGTCCGTGGATCTTGGAGGTGAACGCCAACCCCTGTCTGTCGCCCGATGCCGGTTTTGCCGCGGCCTTGGAGCGAGCCGGGATCAGCTATGCGGAGGCGGTTGGCCGCATCCTGAGCGATGCATCGGCCGTTTGACAAACCGAGGATGGCCCGCTGTTTCGCATTCGCCAGATTGACGACGATATTCTGCCGGTGAACAAGAAGGCGGCTACCGACGTCGGCGAGTTATCCCAAGAAACTGGCAACACCGGGTCTTCGTCGTATTATTGTGTGATCGCACTTCGGCTCCCTCGTTGACTCGCGTCTGGCGATAAGGTGTTGCCCCATGAACGGTTGGAATAAGACCCTAGCTGGCTTGTGTCTGGTGTTTTCGGCGTCGTATTTGGGCTCGGCGGTGGCCGGCGAGATCGATTATGTGGAAGATTTCGCCCTGGCCACCGATCGGACCGTGCCGCTGCAGCAATTGATTCCCGGCACCGAGGACTACTACTTCTACCATTGCCTGCACCTGCAAAACACGGAGCAGTACGCCAAGGTCGAGCAACTGGTGCAGGACTGGATCAAGCGGCACAATTACACGCCGCGGGTGCGCGAGATCCTGAATCGCCAAGCCTTGCTGACCTACGCCGCCAATCCGCAGAAGTCGCTGGACTACCTTCGCCAACAGCTGAACCTCCAGTTCAATCACCAACGGGAACGGCTGGACGCGAAGCCGAATCTGCCGACGGCGCTGGACCAGAAGCGGATCAGCCGCCAGACGCTGACGGAGCGGGCGATGCGCCAATACCAGAACCTGCAGGGATTTACCGATCCGGCCCTGGACTGGCTCGTGGCTGTGGAACTCAAGCCGGAACTCCGCCGGCATCTGCTCCAGCGGCTGCAGCGGCCCGACTATCCCAATCTGCCCAAGCTGGTCGTGGACGACTTGACGTTCCCCAACAGCGGCGGCTTCGGGTCGCTGGCCATTCACAAGCTGCTGCTGTTGGCGCAGTTGGACGAGTGCCTGAAACTCAAACCGGATCTGCTGAATAAGAGCGAGTTTGTGAGCGTGTACCTCGTCCGGCTGCAGCCGGACGCCGACGTCGATTGGCAGCACGACGCCGATGCCTATCGCGCGTATCTCGACCGGTTGTGGGCCTTCGCCCAGCGGTTGGCTCCCGTCCACAACTCGCTGAAGGCTCACGTCGTGTATCACCGGCTGGCGCATGACCGCTCGCAAGGCACTTACGACCAGGACCGGTTCCTGACCTACCTGCAGCTGCCGCGGCAAGTGGCCTACATCCGGCCGGAGTTCCTCGACCAACAAGAGAACCGTCGTTACGCCGCCCATCTGGACGCGGACTACGCGCAGGTGACGCTGCTGCCGCCGGTGGGCGACGACGAGCCGCTGGTCCGCAGCTATCTGCAGCACTTCTTGATCGAGGCGCCGGACTACAAAGCTTACGAGCCGTACATCCTGGACACTTACCTGAAGCGCCAGTTTGCGGAAACGAAGATCGTAAACGGACTGGGCGAAGGCGAGCAATGGTACTCGCTGCTGCCGCCCGCCGAGTACCAGGCGTTGAAGGAGCGCGTGGATCTGGATTTTGCCTTCAACAACGCTCCCGTGTTCGCCGCGGATGCGCCGGTCAGCTTGGACCTGTACGTCAAGAACGTCGGCACGCTGATCGTCAAGGTGTTCGAGATCAATACGCGGAACTACTACCGTGAGAACCTGCGCGAGGTGAACACCGACATCAACTTGGACGGCTTGGTGGCCAACCAGGAAACGACGCACACCTACGCCGAACCGCCGCTGCGGCGGGTGCGGCGGCACTTCGAGTTCCCGGAGTTAAACAAGCCCGGCGTCTACGTCGTGGACTTCATCGGCAGCGGCAAGAGCAGCCGGGCCGTGATCCGCAAGGGGCGTCTGCGGCACCTGGAACGTACGACGGTCGCGGGTCACATCTTCACCGTGATGGACGAACAGAACCGCAAGCTGCCCGCGGCCGCACTGTGGCTGGCCGGCCGCGAGTACGCGCCGAACGACAAGGGCCAGATCGTCGTCCCGTTCTCCAACGCGCCTGCGCCGCAGAAGATCGTGCTGGGCAACGGCGATTTCTGCTCGCTGGACGAGTTTGTGCATCAGTCGGAAAACTACGCGCTGGCCGCCGGCATCCACGTGGACCGTGAGTCGCTGCTGGCCCGCAACAAAGCCCAGGTCGTGATCCGGCCGCAGCTGTACCTGAACGGCATGCCGGTGACGCTGTCGGTACTGCAGGACGTGCGGCTGGTGATCACGTCGACCGATCTGGACGGCGTGGCGACTGCGAAAGAAGTGCCGGACTTCAAGCTGTTCGAAGACCGCGAATCGACGTTCGAATTCCAGGTGCCGCAGCGGCTGGCCAAGCTCGACTTCCGGCTGCAGGCAAAAGTCCAAAACCTCAGTCAGAACAAGAAGATCGACCTGGCCGTCGGCGATTCCTTCTCCCTGAACGAGATCGACCGCACGGAAAAGGTCGAAGATCTGCACCTGGCTCGCTTCGACGGACAATACGCCGTCGAATTGTTGGGCAAGACGGGCGAGCCGCGGGCGGACCGTCCGGTGCAGTTTTCGCTGCAGCACCGCGATTTCAAGGATCCCGTCCAAGTGACGCTGCAGAGCGACGCACAGGGCCGAGTCGTGCTGGGGACGCTGGCCGATATCGTGTCCGTTACGGCCACCGGACCAGAAGGCACGGCGCACACGTGGCCGCTGGAGCGCGACGAACACACTTACTACCAGACCGTTCACGGCCGCACCGGGGAACCGATCGCGCTGCCGTACATGGGCTCGGCCCAGCAGCCGCAGCGGGACGAACTGTCGCTGCTGGAGATCCGCGGCGAAGGCTTCCTGGCCGACCGCTTTGACGCGCTGGCGGTGGATGCCGGGATGCTCCGCATCACAGGCTTGACGGCCGGCGATTACGACCTGTGGCTGAAGAAGCCGAATCAGCACATCCGCGTGCGCGTGACGGCTGGCGAAGTCGCCGACGGACACGTGCTGGGGCGCGATCGGCAGTTGGAGATCCGCGGCGCCAGCCCGCTGCAGATCAGCCGCGTCGAGGCCACCGCCGAGACGCTGACGATCCGGCTGAGCAACGCGTCCAAAGTCGCGCGGGTCCACGTGTTCGGCACGCGGTACTGCCCGGCTTTTGCCCCCTACGGAAACTTGGCCAGGGTCGGGGACGCCGAACCCGTCTGGCGCGGACTCGACAAGCTGGACTCGCTGTACGCGGCGGGACGCAATCTGGGCGACGAGTATCGCTATATCATCGACCGCAAGTACGCCAAGAAGTTGCCCGGCAATATGCTCGAGCGGCCCAGTTTGCTGCTGAACCCTTGGGCCGTCCGCGGCACGGAAACGGCCAAGCAGGAGGCGAAGGAGGGCCAGGATTTCGCGGCGGAGGCCGAGAGACTGGCTCGGGGCGAGGGCGGCGGCGGCTTCGGCGGGCGTGCAGCCGCCGAACGCGGCGACTTTGCCAACTTGGATTTCCTGGATGGTGCGTCCATCCTGCTGCTGAACGTGGTCCCCGACGAGCAGGGTGTGATCACCATCGAGCGCAAGGACCTGGGCTCGCACCAGCATGTGCACATCGTAGCCGTCGATCCGCGCGACACCGTGTACCGCTCGGTCTCGCTGCCGGAAGTGCCCGTCAAGTTCAAGGACCTGCGGCTGGCCCGCGGGCTGGATCCGGCCAAGCACTTCGCGCAGCGCAAGCAGATCACGGCCGTGGACGCCAAGCAGCCGCTGGTGTTGGCCGACATCGCCAGCTCGCGGTTCGAGACCTACGACAGCCTGGCCCGCGTGTACACGCTGTACGCCACGCTCAGCAACAACGCTACCTTGGCCGAGTTCTCCTTCGTGCTGAACTGGCCGAACCTGAAGCCGGAAGAGAAACGGGAGAAGTACTCGAAGTACGCCAGCCACGAACTGAATTTCTTCCTGTTCAAGAAGGACCCGGAATTCTTCCAGACCGCGGTCCTTCCTTATCTGAAGAACAAGAAGGACAAACAGTTCCTCGACCGCTGGCTGCTGGGTGACGATCTGAACGCGTACGTCCAGCCCTGGCAGTACGCTCAATTGAACGTCGTCGAGCGGATCCTGCTGTCGCAGCGGTTGGCCGACGACCGGCCTCACACGGTCCGCGACGTGCAGGATCGGTTCGCCTTGATCCCGCCGGACGTCGAGCGGGCCAATTTCCTGTTCGACACGGCCGTCAAGGGCAGTGCGTTGGAGACCGGCGACAAGCTCGGTATCGAGGCGGCCAAGAAGGTGGTCATGGGGGTCGAACTGAAACAACTGGAGGACTTGAATGCCGTGGTCGCCCGCAGCGCCGCCCCGCTCGCCCTTGCCGGCCGCCCCGCCGCTACCATGCCTCCGCCGGCTCCGGCTGCCGCGACAGCCCCGGCGGAACGGGCCGCCCCGGCTCGGGCCACACGGGAAATGGCCGAGGAGCGCGCCGCCGCCCGTGACAAGGTCGGACAGGCCAGAGCCGACCGGAGGATGAGGATGCTGAAGCGCAGGTCCGCCGATGCGAAGGCAGACGAGGCCGCCTTGTTCTTCGAGCAGGACGTGGCGTTGCGGAAATCGGTCCGCCAACTCTACCAACAGGTCGACAAAACCCAGGAATGGGCCGAGAACAACTACTATCACCTGACGATCGACCAGCAGAACGCGGACTTGATCACCGTCAACGCCTTCTGGCGCGATTACGCCGCCCACGACCCGGCGCAGGGCGGCGCGTTCCGCTCGGTCCACTTGGCCGAAGCCTCGCGCAGCTTTCCGGAGATGATGTTCGCCCTGGCCGTGCTGGACCTGCCGTTCAAGGCCGGAGAGCATGCCACGAAGTTCAACCAGGCCGAAATGACGTTCACGGCCGGCTCGCCGCTGATTGCATTCCACGAGGAGATCAAGGAAACGGAGCCCCTGAAGGACGCCGCACCAATTCTGGTCAGCCAGAACTTCTTCCGGCACAGCGACCGCTACCGGTTCGAGAACAACGAGAAGCTGGACAAGTTCGTCACCGAAGAGTTCCTGGTGGGCGTCGTCTACGGGTGCCAGATCGTCGTGACCAATCCCACCTCGTCGCCCCAGAAACTGGACGTGCTGCTGCAAGTCCCCACGGGCGCGATCCCGGTCTTGAACGGCCAATCCACGCGCAGCGTCCACATCGATCTGCAGCCCTACGCGACGCAAACGCTGGAGTACCACTTCTACTTCCCGGCCGCCGGCAAGTACCCGCACTATCCGGTCCACGTGGCCAAGAACGAACGCCTGCTGGCCCAGGCCGCGCCGTTCACGCTGAACGTGGTGGACAAGCTCAGCCGCGTCGACACCGAGTCGTGGGATTACGTCTCGCAGCACGGCACGAATGAAGACGTCATGCGCTACCTGCAGCAGCAGAACCTACACCGCGTCAAGCTGGACCGCATCGCGTTCCGCATGACGGACAAGGCGTTCTTCGACCAGGCGATCCCGCTGCTGGCTCGCCGGCACCTGTACGACCAGACGCTGTGGTCGTACGCCGTCAAACACAACGAGCCGGCGGCGATCGCGGAATTCCTTCAGCACGCCGACGATTTCGTCAACCAGTGTGGCGCGTACCTGGCCAGCCCGCTGCTGACCATCGATCCCGTGCTGAGGAAGAGCTACGAACACCTGGACTACAAACCGCTGGTGAACGCCCGCGCGCACCAGTTGGGCCAGCGGCGGCAGATTCTGAACGACCGCTTCCACGCCCAATACCATCGGCTGCTGCGCGTCCTGAGCTACCGCCGGCAGTTGGACGACGCGGAAATGATGGCGGTCGTCTATTACTTGCTGTTGCAGGATCGCGTGCCGGAAGCATCCGACTTCTTCGCCCGCGTCAATCCGGCGAACTTGGCGACGCGGCTGCAGCACGATTACTTCGCCGCTTACCTGGCCATGTCACTGGAAAAGCCCGACCAGGCCCAAGCGATCGCGGCCAAGTACGCCGAGTACCCGGTGGACCGTTGGCGGGAAGCGTTCGCGGCCGTCACCGCGCAAGTGGCGGAAATCACCGGCGCTGGGGCCCAGGTGGTCGACACCGAGGACCGCGGCCAGCAGCAGACGCAGCTGGCGGCGACCGAGCCGAGCTTCGATTTCCAGGTCGAAGCCAAGGCGGTCAAGATCAACTATCAGAACCTGGCGGCGGTCCGCGTCCACTACTACTTGATGGACATCGAGTTGCTGTTCAGCCGCAACCCGTTCGTCCAGCAGTACTCCGGCCAGTTCTCGCACATCCGGCCCAACGCCACGCAGGCGGTCGAGTTGCCCAAGGGCCAGACCGTCCACACCTTCGAGCTGCCCAAGGAACTGCTGAACCGCAACGTGCTGGTCGAAATCACCGGCGGCAGCCAGACGAAGTCGCAGGCGTACTACTCGAACTCGCTGGCCGTGCAAGTGATCGAGAACTACGGCCAGGTGCGCGTGACGCACAGCGGCACGAATCAGCCGCTGGCCAAGGTGTACGTCAAGGTGTACGCCCAGATGCAGGACGGCAGCGTGCGGTTCTTCACCGAGTCGAT
>CAYUFW010000070.1:6836-10396 GCA_964443915.1 uncultured Pirellulaceae bacterium | reverse complement strand
GGTTCTTCAAGGACGGCTACACCGATCTCCGCGGCCGCTTCGAGTACGCGTCGCTGAGCACCAACGAACTCGACTTCGCCCAGAAATTCTCGCTGCTGATCCTCAGCGACGAGCACGGGGCCGTGGTCCGCGAAGCGAGTCCGCCGAAGCGGTGAGCGAGACTCGGATTTAACTAACACGGATGGCAGTGAGTGTCGCTGCAATTCGAGCGGAGAAACACGGGGTTCTGCTTCGCCCTTCTTGACGAGGGAGCCGCCCATAGGTTCAAGTACCTGTCAGCAAATCAACCGTGGAAATGAAATCGGAGGCAAACATGGCGACCTACATCGTCTTCACGCGGGAAAGCACTCGTGACGCTGCGGAGCTTGAGACCTACTCGGAGAAAGTCGGCGTCACGTTGGGCGGGCACGCCGTCACGGTGTTGGCCGCCTATGGCCGGCAGGAAGTGTTGGAAGGGCCCGAAGTGGAAGGTGTGGTGATCCTCGAGTTCCCCTCCTTTGACGCGGCCAAGGCGTGGTACGACAGCCCGGCTTACCGCCAGGTGCGGGAGCATCGGTTTCGCGGCGCCGAGTACCGCGCGGTGATTGTCGAGGGCGTCTGAGCCGCCTGATCGTTAGCGTGGCCGGAACTCCAACCGATCCGCGTGCAAACATGAACATCGCAATCCGACTCGTCGTCGTGCTGGGCCTGTTGGCAGCCGCCACCGCCCGGGTTCGAGCGCACGACGCCGATGATCCGCCCGGGCCTGCGGCGCGGCCGCTGATCCGGGCGCACGCGCATAACGACTATCACCATCCCCGGCCCTTGCTGGATGCGCTCGACCACGGGTTCTGCAGCGTGGAGGCGGATATCTTCCTCGTCGACGGGCAACTGCTGGTCGGGCACACGACGTTGGAACTTAAGCCCCAACGGACCCTTCAGGCCCTCTACCTCGATCCCCTCCGACGCCGCGTCCGGGACAACGGCGGCCGGGTCTACCGCGACGGTCCACGGTTCACCCTGATGATCGACCTCAAGACGGATGCCGGGCGGACCTACGCTTCGCTCGCCGAAGTGCTCTCCGGTTATGCGGAGATGCTGACTTCGGTCCGCAACGGCGTTGTGGAGGAGCGTGCGGTGACGGTGATCATCAGCGGCAACCGGGCGGAACAGGCGGTGGCCGACACCCCGTTGCGTTATGTCGGGATCGACGGCCGGCTGGCGGACTTGGACACGCAGCGGCCCAGCCATCTGGTGCCCTTGATCAGCGACAACTGGCGCAATCATTTTCGCTGGCGGGGTCAAGGCCCGATGCCGGACGAGGAGCGGAAGAAGTTGCGGGCAATCGTCGAGAAAGCACACGCGAAAGGCCGCCGCGTGCGTTTCTGGGCCACGCCGGACGATCCTGCGGTCTGGCGGGAACTTGTGGACGCGGGGGTGGATCTGCTGAACGCCGACGACCTGGCGGGCCTGGAGCGGTTCCTCCGCTCGCAGAATGCCGAGTAAGATGGCACTCTGATCACGCGAGCAGAAGCACCCAAGGGGATGCCGCAACCACCGTTCGCACCTAGAGTCGCAACCATCACCGGCAACATTCACCAACCGACCGAGGGCTTTTTCATGTTGCAGCATGGACAACTCACACGCCGTCAATTCACGGGAGGTTTCGCCGCCGCTCTGGCGTCTGCCGGGTTGACGACGAAGGCTCGTTCCGCTGAGGTGCCGGCTGACCTAGCTTACCGTGCGGGGGTTCTCCCGCCCGGCATACGCTCCCGGTTCGTGAACGACATCAACGCCCTGACGATGCACGTGCTGGAAGCCGGATTCGACGGCCAGGATCGGCCCTGCGTCCTGCTTCTGCACGGCTTTCCGGAACTCGCGTACAGCTGGCGAAAGGTCATGCTGCCGTTGGCCGCGGCGGGCTTCCACGTGATCGCCCCGGACCAGCGCGGTTATGGCCGCACGACCGGATGGGACGGCGACTACGACGGCGACCTCGGCTCCTTCCGCTTCCTGAACCTGGTGCGCGATGCGCTGGGATTGGTCTCGGCTTTCGGCTACCGCTCGGTCGCCGCCGTCGTCGGGCACGATTTCGGCTCGCCCGTGGCAGCATGGTGTGCCCTCGTGCGGCCCGACGTGTTTCGCTCCGTGGTGTTGATGAGCGCCCCGTTTGCCGGACCGCCCAGTCTGCCCTTCAACACGGCGAACCAGCCACCGGAACCAGCCACCGTGGCCTCCCGGCCCGGCGCCGGCATTCACGACGAATTGGCCGCGCTGGCCCGGCCTCGGAAGCATTACCAGTGGTACTACTCGACGCGCGAGGCCGACGGCAACATGCGCAACTGCCCCCAGGGTATCCACGCCTTTCTCCGCGCCTATTACCACTACAAGAGCGCCGACTGGAAACAGAACAAGCCCTTCCCGCTCAAGTCCTGGACCGCCGCGGAACTGGCCAAGCTTCCCACCTACTACATCATGGATCGCGGCCACGGTATGGCCGAGACGGTCGCCCCGATGATGCCGTCCGCGGCGGAGATCGCCGCCTGCAAATGGCTTCCGGACGACGAGTTGCGGGTGTACAGCGAGGAGTTTCGCCGGACCGGATTCCAAGGCGGCCTGCAGTGGTATCGGTGTGCGACATCTGGCAAGTTCAACGCGGAACTCGAAATCTTCTCCGGCCGCACGATCGACGTGCCGTCCTGCTTCATCGCCGGAAAAAGCGACTGGGGAATCTACCAGCGGCCCGGGAGCCTGGAGCGGATGCAGACCACGGCCTGCACCCGGATATCGGGCTGCCATCTGGTGGACGACGCCGGACACTGGGTCCAGCAAGAGCAGCCGGAGGAGGTGAGCAAGCTGTTGATCCGGTTTCTGCATCGGCAAACGCGGTCGTCGTGAACGCCGCCGCGTCGTTCATTCCCGGGCGATGGCAAGGAACTGCTACGCTAAAGCAGCAAGCATCCCAAACATGCCATCGGCAGTCCGTGAAGTGCTCCGACCGTCAGCCGTGCAGCCAATCCTCCACGTGCAGTTCTGGCACTTGCTCGAAGTCGCGCAAGTTCGCCGACAATAGTAGGGCATCGTTCACGAGCGACAGGGCTGCGATTTTCAAGTCCTGGGTGCCGATGCGAATCCGTTTGTGACGCAACCGGACGAACTCGTCTGCCGCAGCCTCAGTCCATCGCGACACGTCCCATTCTCCCAAGACTTGAAGGAGACGCACCAGGCGATCGTAAGGCGAGATCTGCTTGTGAACGTCGCGGGCGACGCGATGGACCTGCGCCAGCCACGCCCGCAACTGCTCTTCCACGGCGATCACAGGAATGGCGACGGGTTCGTCCACGGCCAACAGCTTGGCCACCAGCCGCGCATGCCTTGCATCGCGCGCATCGGTCAGCACGGAGAAGTGGTCGGTGTCGAGCAGAATCATGACCTCGTCCTGCGCTTCGTCCCCCCTTTCGCGCCTGTCTTCTGGCGATCGATCTCGCGAAGTCGTATGGCTTCCTGCAAGATCTCCTTCAGTCCTTCGTCATCCGTGAACGCGCCGATCGTACGGCGCCAATCCTTTTCCCGTTGAGTTC
>CAYUFW010000070.1:1029-6826 GCA_964443915.1 uncultured Pirellulaceae bacterium | reverse complement strand
GCAATGATACAGGGAACTTCCGTTAGTCCTAGTTTTTTTGCGGCTAAAAGTCGGCGCAGTGCTTCGGCCAGTTCCGAGACCCGCGACTCAAGCGCTTGTATCCGACCTGCCAGGGTCACTTGCTTCATCGTGATCCTCCCAGTGTGAATGACGGCGACGAGCGTTTTCGTGGCAGCCGTCCCCCTTCTTCGACCGTGTTGTTCAGTTT
This sequence comes from uncultured Pirellulaceae bacterium, assembly GCA_964443915.1. Classification (GTDB taxonomy): domain Bacteria; phylum Planctomycetota; class Planctomycetia; order Pirellulales; family Pirellulaceae; genus Anammoximicrobium. The sequence goes on along the minus strand of CAYUFW010000070.1, from coordinate 6,618 downwards.
AACGTCGCCGCGGCCACCGGGCAAACCGAATCGGACGATTCCGCCCGCCGCGGGATGGAGCCCGTGCCAAGCAGAAGCGAACGACGAAAGCGTGCAACGTGCTGATCCCGTTTCTCAAACCGCGCGCCCCGACTCGCTACGCTTCTTCAACTCCACCAGGACGTCATACCCGAGCGCATCGGCGAGACGCACCAACGTGTTGAGTTCCACATTGTCCACGTGGTTTTCGAGCCTGCTGAGGTTCCCGCGCTCGATTCCCGTCCTCGCCGAAACCTCACCCAGGCTGAGGCCTTCACGCAGCCGCGCAAGTTTCAATTTGGCCAGCGCCACTCGCGCGGGGATGGCCTTCTTCATCCGGGGTCTCCGTTCTTCCTCGGCCTGCGCAGCGACCCGCGCCAGTTCAGCCCGCTTGTCATCGGACAGGCGGCCAACGACGCGCGCCGCGTCCTCGGCTAAGGACTTCGGTGCTTTCTTGGGGGGCATGTTCAATCCTCGACGGGAAAGGCGGTTACGGGGTAGACTGTGTCCTCGGCAGCGTGCTCCGCGTTCCCGCCCGGCTCGAAATCCCAGAACACACGAAGCCAACTCATTCGTCTCCTCCCGCCGCATTGTATTAAGATACATCGTTCCCGGCCACAGTCAATTGGGACAAGTCGCCTCAAGTCGCGCACCGTCCAACGTACGAAGAAGTCCGTCTCCACGGTTGACCAAGGCCGGGCTTATCGCCATCTTGGACGTTTTGCGACATCGGGGACTGCGATGACTGCTGCTCCACTTACCGTGCGGGAACTTCGCGAGCGGTGGCAACCGCACAAGGCGCGGTTGGACGGCCGACGGAGCAGCCACCCCACCTCGATCCGGTTTCATCGGGCGTGCAGCTGGCTGGAGGAGGCGGAGCGTCTGGACGCCGAACGTCAGGCCGACCAGATCCTGCTTCACCAGTGGATTGCGTTTAATGCGTTGTACGGCCAATGGGATCTGAACCTCCACGAACCGGTTGGCGACCGACCCAGTTGGCAGGTTTTTCTGAGCCGCATACTCGAACTGGATGCCACAGGTCATCTCGTCGCGCTGCTCCAGGAGAACCGGCGGCTGGTGCTGGCCATTCTGGGGAACGCCTATCTGAGCCGCTACTTTTGGCAGGATCCGGGGCAAGACAATGCTGGCCGGGCTCGGCAGACACGCCACCGCGCCGATACGTGGTACGCGGAAAGCCGCTGGGGTACAATCCTCGATCAGACGGTCGAACGAGTGTATCAGCTTCGCTGCCAACTCGTTCACGGCGCCGCCACGCTAGGGAGCCGGCTGAACCGCACGGCCTTGAAGCACTGCACGACGTTGATGCGGTTGTTGATGCCGGCGATGCTGCTGGTCTGGATCGACCACGGCGCCGACGAGGACTGGGGCCTGCTGTGCTATCCGCCGGTGACTTCGCAGCCGCCCGCGGGCGTGTTGAAAAGGAGGATTGTTCCATGATGATGAACTTGATGTCACGCGGTGGTCGAGGTGTGTTGGCGTGGGTGCTGGCGTGTGCGTTGTCGGCGGCCCTTGGCGTTGCGGCTCCAGCGGCCGACGAGGATCTGCTCAAAGCCCTGCCCGAGGCCGAGCTGGCGCTCAAAGACACGCTGGACCATTGGGGCCTGCCGTTTTCCGACCAGCTGCGGCGGTTCAAGCAGGCCCAGGAGTATTGGCTGGACCTGCTGGGCGGAGAAGCCCCCAAGGACTTCATGGTGGGCACGCAGCACGGCCTGGAAAAAATTCCCAGGAACAAGTACTGGTTCAAGGGCAACTACGGCAACCGCGTCCACTTGTCGGCGGCCCGGAACGAAGCCGAGAGCTTCCAGGTGGCCGTGCTGCCGGCGATCGGCAAGACGCTCGGCCGCGTGACGCTGGCGCCGGGATCGCTGCAACACCAGCACGGGGCGGGCGTGATCCCGGCCGCAGCCTTCACGATCTACCGCGTGGGCTATGTCCAGACCGTGCCGCCGCAGTATCCGGTGCTGTACGTCGGCCCCTGGCCCGATGTGCTCTTGCCCAACGGACCGATCGAGATCGCCGGTACCGACCTGGGGCTGTTCTGGGTCGATGTGAAGGTGCCGCGCGACGCGGCGCCCGGGTCCTATCATGGGCAGTTGACGCTGGAGGCCGACGGTCACCGCGTGCCGGTCGAAGTCCAGCTTCACGTCTACTCGTTCACCTTGCCCGATCGCGTGCCGTTTCCCATCGCCGTGTGGACCGGCGCCACGTGGCCGCCAGGCCAGAAGATGAGCCCCGAAGACTATCGCCGCACGCTGGCCATGTTCCTGGAACACGGCGTGGACCCGATCTCGGTGGGCAAGGAAGGCGTCGCGCTGGACAAGCTCGATCTGGCGGCCTTCGACCGGGACATCGAGTTCTGCCTGGTCCGTGGGCTGCAACTGTTCGAGATCCCCAGTTCGGTGAAAGCTCCCGAGAAGCTGCGGCCGTTGGTCGAGCATCTTCGCCGGAAAGGCTGGCTGGACAAGGCGCTCGTCTATTCCAGCCACGACGAGCCGACGGAGGAAACCCTTCGCGAGTCGAACATCCCCTTCTACCGCCAGATGAAGAAGCTCTATCCCGGCCTGCGGGTCTACCTGGCCAGCCAGTACCACCAGGAGATCGACCAGTCGTGCGACATCTGGATGAGCGACGTGTCGACGGCCTTCGGGGCCGGGTTCGCCGCCGGCCATCGCGGCCGCAGCGAGCTGTGGTTCTACTACTGCCACCTGCCGATCCACGTCGATTTCTGCCGGCCGCTGGTCCACGCCCCCAACTTGCAGATCGACAACGAGGCGATCGAGCATCGGCTGGCGCCCTGGGTGGCGTGGAAGTACCAGACGCCGGGCATGTTCATCTGGGCCGGCAACCGCAGTTGGGAGCGTCAGGAGGGCGGCAGCACCGACTGGGAAAAGGCCGGCTGGCGACTGTCCGACAAGATCGCCACGTTCCCCTTCGGCGGCATCCACAACGGGAACGGGTTCCTGCTCTATCCCGGCCCGCATCCCAGCATCCGGCTGAAAGTCCTCCGCGACGGGGCCGAGGACTACGGTTACCTGATGGAACTGAAAAAGCGGCGGCAGGGGGCGGGTGCGTCGGAGAAGACTCTCCAAGCGATCGACGCAGCACTCGCCGTTCCGACCGGCGTGCTGATCGACGCACACTATTTCAACCGCGATCCGAGCGGGCTGATCGAGACCCGCGAGGCAATCGCGCGGCTGATCGAGGAAGTGCCGGTCGAGAACACCGGTGCAGCAAAAAGGGGCGAACGGTGAGACGTCATCTAAGCCAAACGGCAGTGGTCTTTGGCTCGTTCCGATTTCGGCGGATAATCACGTGCGGCGTCGGCCACGAGTTGATGCGGTTCGTCGCGCAGCCCATTGCGGGCAAGTGGCCGAAACGAAAAAACCACGTTTGCCAGTGTTTCTCGGCTTGGACCGGCGTGGTGCCAGCCGGATGCGGCGGCCGGCGCCGAGCGAGGTGGGCATGAAGAAGGCTTTTCAAGTACTGCTGGTGCTGGCCATTGCGGCGGCGGTGATCGGCTATTTCCGCAATTGGTACACCGTGTCGCGCGTCAACGAAGAACAGAAAACAAATATCAACATCTCGATCGACCGGCAGCGCATCCAGGAGGATCTGGATATGGCTGCGCAGAAGGCCAAAGGCGTCACCAGCCGGAGCCAATCCGACAGCAACGATCAGCTGGAACCGTAGAACTGGCCTCCCGTGTGGCACGGCCTACTTGTTGGCCGACCGACAAGTCTGCTGCAATCGGTTTCCTGCAGGAACACAGTGACTTGCCTCGTACCTGCGCAAGCCGCTGATTGCTAAGCCGCTCTACCGCCGGGCACTGATCGAGCAACGGTCACGCCGCAAGTCCGACAGCTTGTCGTTGAGCCGCTTGATGATTCTGACCTGCGACGCCTGCGATGCACAGCACGGAGTCGTGCTGCCCGCTGTACGTCCGCCCGGCTGCATGCGAAAATGCTTCGCGGGACTCGAGGTCTGGTCCCGCCCCGCGAAACAGCCGTCCTCTTATTTCCCCAGGGAGCCCTTGCCATGACGACGCTGACCTTTCTGCTGCTGGCGCTGAGTGCGACGGAAGATGCGATTGATGATTTCCGCTACGCCGATGGCGCAGCGGCTGCACAAGCTTGGACGGTGACGCCCAACAGCCCGCCGCTGCAGGTCGCCGAATCCGAGGGCCGGACCGTGCTGCAACTCGACGCCCCGTTTCGCGATCAGGGGGAGTTGGAGCGTGCGTATGTGGACCGCCGGGTCGAGTTGGATTTGAGCGCCGCGGGCGGATTTGTGCTGGAAGCGGCGGCCGAACCGCCGGAGACGCTGATGCACGTGACGCTGTACTTCCACAGCGGCGACGGCTGGTTCGGTGCCGGCGGGCGAGCGAGCAAGCCGGGCTGGCAGCGGCTGCAGTTTGCCAAATCCGCGTTCCGCAGCGAAGATTCGCCCGCAGGCTGGGACAAGGTCGATACGATCCGTATCGCCTTCTGGCGGCGCGGTGCCGGCGAGCCGAGCAACGCGGTGATTCGGTTGCGGCTGCTGGCCGCCGTGCAACAAGATGTGGCGCTGGTCGTCCCCAACGCAGAGCGCGGAACAGACGACGCCGAAGTACGTTCGGCCCTGCACATCGCCGATGACATCGAGCAGATGCTGGCAACGCTGGGTTTGCAGGTGGACCGCATCGACGAGGCCACGGTGAGCCAATCGCAGGGCCGAGCGCTGGGACGACGGCCGGTGGCGATTCTGGCGCACAATCCCGGGTTGAGCGACGAGGCGGCAGCGGCCCTGGCCCAGTTCGTGGAGACGGGCGGCAAGTTGCTGGCGTGCTACCAACTGCACCCGCAACTGGCGGGCGCGCTGGGCTTTGCGCGGGGCGAGTACGTGCGGCCCGAACGCCGCGGTCAGTTGGCGGAAGTCCGCTTTCAAGCCGACGGCGTTCCCGGTTTGCCGCCTGCGGTGAAGCAAGCATCTTGGAACATCGCCACGGCCAAGCCCGCCGCCCACAACGCGCAGGTGATCGGCCGCTGGTACGACGACGCCGGGCAGCCGACCGAGTGGCCGGCGATGCTGCTGAGCGATCGCGGGGCGTACTTCAGCCACGTGTTCCTGACCGACGACTACGAGAAGAAGACACAACTGCTGGCTGCCATTCTCGGCCGCCTCTCGACGCCGTTGTGGCGCGAAATCGCCGGGACCGCCTTGCGGCGGGCCCAGATGGTCGGTCACTGCGGCGAATTGGCCGAGTTGATGACGTTCTTGCAGGGCGTTCAGAGTGCTGACGCGCGCAAGCTGCTGCAGTCGGGCGTCGAGGCACGTTCTGCCGCCGAACAGCGGCTGGCAAACGGCGAGTTTCCCGAAGCCGTACGGCTGGCCGGTGAAAGCCGGGATTTCTTGGCACAAGCCTACCTGCGCGCTCAACCGAGCCCCGCGCGCGAAGGCCGCGCGGTCTGGAATCACTCCGGCACCGGCGCGTATCCCGGCGACTGGGAACGCTCGGCGAAAGTGCTGGCCGACAACGGTTTCAACATGGTCCTGCCCAACATGCTCTGGGGC
>CAYUFW010000070.1:0-1019 GCA_964443915.1 uncultured Pirellulaceae bacterium | reverse complement strand
TGGGCATCGAGCTGCCCGCGGAGACCACCAAGGCCGAGAAGCTGAAACACGTCCAGAATTACCTCGAAGCGGGCCACGCCGGCGCCCGACAGATCTGGGAGAGCATCGGCATCTACCTTGGATACGGGCTGGCCCACTACGCCAGCGACGTGCTGCCGCGCAGCAAGACGTTTGAGGAACACGGCGATCAGATCGAGCAGTGTGTGGCGGCCGCGCATCGGCACGGCTTGGAAGTCCACGTGTGGAAGGTCAACTACAACTTGTCCACCGCGCCGAAGGACTTCGTGGCCCGCATGCGTGACGCCGGGCGGACCCAGGTATCGGCCCGCGGCGAGGCCCATGACTGGCTGTGCCCGTCCCATCCGGAGAACCAGCGGCTGGAAGTCGACAGCATGTTGGAGGTCGCCCGGCGCTACGCCGTGGACGGACTCCACTTCGACTACATCCGCTATCCGGACGGAGACCACTGCTACTGCGACGGCTGCCGGAAGCGGTTCGAGTCCGAGTCGGGCCGCGCAGTGGAAAAATGGCCGGACGACTGCTACCGCGGCGGGCGGCGGGACGAGTACCGCGATTGGCGATGCCGGCAGATCACGCGGGTCGTCAAGGCCCTGCACGACGAAGCGAAGCAGCTCTCGCCCAAGCTGAAGATTTCGGCCGCCGTGTTTGGCAGCTATCCGTCCTGCCGCGAGTCGGTCGGTCAGGACTGGCCGGAATGGATCAAAGCGGGTTTGCTGGATTTCGTCTGCCCGATGGACTACACGGAAAGCGACGAGACGTTCTGCTCGCTCGTCGAGAACCAAATGGGATTGGTGACGGGCAGGATTCCGGTCTATCCCGGCATCGGCGCGACGGCATCGCGCTCATCGCTGTCGGCGGACCGCGTCGTGGGCCAGATCTATCACGCCCGCCGCCTGGGTGCCGCGGGGTTCACGATCTTCAACTTCAGCCAAGACGTCGCCGAAGCGATTCTGCCGGGCGTGGGTCTGGGCGCCGGTGCCCAACGGGCCCAGACGGCG
>CAYUFW010000069.1:0-28970 GCA_964443915.1 uncultured Pirellulaceae bacterium | reverse complement strand
CACCGTGTTTCGCGGCACGAAGAACGGCGCGACGGTGGCCGCGCTCCGGCAGCGGTTTGGGGAAGCGGCGCACACGGGCGAAGCGAGTCTGTGGGGGCAATTGAAACGCCGCGGCTGGACGGTCCATCCCGACCCGTTCGACGGCCGCGAGCAGCCGGGCTTCACCGGCGGGTACATCGTCCAGCGGTACGGCAGGCAGGCCGACTTTGGCATCGACGCCGTCCAACTGGAATTCGGCGCCAACTACCGTTCACCGGCCCGCCGCCTCGCGACCGCCACCGTCTTGGCGGACGCGCTTGCCGACTATGCGCTCAGGTACCTCGATTGTCAGCTGCCCGAGCCCATCGAAGTCGCGATCTACACGGGCGTGGGGGCGAGCAACAAGAGCCGCAGCGCGCTGGCGGCCGTGCTCTCGCAGCAGCCGCGACTGAAGCTCCGGGACATCACGGCCGACGAAATTCGCCAAGGGAAAGTGGCCGCCGTCAAGGTCCTCGTTCATCCCGGCGGCAGCGGAAGCCAGCAGGGCCACTCGCTCGGCCCGGAAGGCCGCCGGCAAATCCGCGAGTTCGTCCAGCGCGGCGGGGGCTACGTCGGCATCTGCGCCGGCGCGTATCTTGCGACGTGCGATTACGATTGGTCGTTGCGGTTGCTCGATGCGAAGGTTGTCGACCGTGAACACTGGAATCGCGGCTTCGGCAACGTGGACATCAGCCTGACGCCGCGCGGCAGAGAACTGCTCGGCGTCGAACGCCAGCGTCTGGCGATCTACTATCACCAGGGCCCCTTGCTCGCTCCGGCCGAGGACCCCGACGTTCCGGACTACGACGAGCTGGCCAAGTTCGAGACCGAGATCGCTCGCAACGGCGCCCCTCCCGGCATCATGCTCGGCCAGACGGCGATTGCCGCCGCCGTCTATGGCCAAGGCCGCGTAGCCTGCTTCAGCCCCCACCCCGAACGGACCGAGGGCCTGGAAAAGACGCTGCTCCGCGCGGTGATCTGGTCGGCACGCGAGGGCGTATTCGACGAGTGGCAGGTCAACGACGGGTTCTGACGCTGATTCCGCTGCAGCGGTGGGCACTCCCCCAGAACCAACGTCGCTAAGGTGCTTCTTGACGGAGCTTTTCGATTGCGCGTTCGCTGAGGATCGGCGTGTGCGGTCGGCCTGTCGCCATGCACAGAATCTCGAAGTCCTTGTCAATATGGACCAGGGAATGCTCTTCCGGTTGCTCTAACGCAATGACTGCGTCGCCGATTTTGGCGCACTCCCTGCACGAAATGCGCTTCTTCTGGTTCCGCAGTGTTGCGAGCTGTTTCCCCGATTTCGTGCCTTGAACTTCAGGAACATCGAGCAGGCGAGCACCAACTCCGTTGCTCTCGAAACCAAGGAACTCATTGACGTCGCACGCGTCGGTAGACCCCACGGAGGCGACAAACGCGCGAAGGTCATCAAAAAGGCGGTTGAAGTCAACCTTGAGCGGCTGATCACCGATCAGACAGCCTGATAGATTCGGAATCCTCGCTCGGAATCGTCGGTCGAACTTCTTCAGCTCCGCGACCGCCAAGCGACCGAGCTCCATCGCTGCAGAGCGGGAGTTGCTGATCGCTCCTTTTTGCTTCAAGAGTATCGCGATGGCATGGTTCTGCGTCTTCACATCTCGAATTCCGAAGTCTTGATTCAGATGAAGCAGGGCACCGGCGAGATCTGGAAAATGGTCCGTGGTGAACGCCATTCGGATGTAGGTGAGTACCCAACGCCGAATGAACTCCTTCCGTATGTAGACCGAAGTATGCAGGTCGCCATCGGCTACTACTTCGCCAAAATACCGGCAGTGTGCTGGCGTCGATTCGAAAAGGGACACAGGTACTGCCGACGTTTCAACCACATAGGTGAGATTCTCAGTCTTCCTGGTCATACGAAAGCTGCAGCCCCACCGCCGGATCGAGGCCCAGTTCCAGCAGTTGGTCCATCGTGAGTTCGGCGTCTTCGGCGGTGACCTCGTCAGCTTGTGCTAGACGCGTGAGGATAGCCGCTACGCGGTTGCGCACTTCGCTCTTTCGATAATGCTCCCAGCCCACATTCAGGAACGTATCGCGAATCTGCCTCAGGATTTCACAACTGTTTCCTTCGTGCGGGCAGTCCGAGAACTGCTCGGCGTCCGACAAATACTCAATCAACGAACGCAATTCTTGCAGTGCGGCGTGCGTCCAGACGGGGAAGTCCGGACCCTCGGCATGTCTGGCAAGCTCCCGGACCAAATCCGCGATTGTTGCCGATTGACGGCGACGCTTGGCCGCCAAATACTCTGGCGACGAAAGCCGTCTGGCAGCGTCTCCGAGCACTTGGGCTTGGGGAATCCGGCGAGGCAACCTCGGCGCGTCAACATCGAGCACTTCTTCGAGGATTTGGTCACTCGGTCTAGTTGACGATACAGGAAAGAACTCGTCTGTCGGTGTCTCTTGACGTCCGGCGGCTGACTTGGTCCGGAAATCATCGTCAGGCTTCGAAACGAGATTGAACGGCAGGGTCTCAACAGCCGTCCCGGAATCTCCCTTTCGGAAGGGGATGAAAAAGAACACTCCCGGCAGACTTCTAGTAGATCGACCGGCCATGACTATCCACCCGGCTTTCTAGTCTTGAGTGGCGGATATGACGGAATACGTGCGCCCGCGATCCCACGTTCAGCAAGCATGGCATCGACGAGTTGTCCGAACGGCGAATCGGGCTGAGACCGTAGGTGCTGAAGACACTTCTTGGCAAGCTCGTCAGCAGTATCAAAGGCCGATGTCGCGAATTCCTTTAGCTTCGATGGCTCAAAATCGTTTTTCCACGCATCGATGTCGAAAAGGAAACTGTCGTCCTGTGCTACACGATCGTGAAACGCTCTTATGCCTGGGTCAAGCACCCTATGGCTGGTCATCTTGTCAAGATTGGGCAGACTCAGGAACCAGCGCGACGCCTGTTCGGTATTCACGGTCGTCAGGTCCAACGCGTACTTGAATCCAGAAAGCTCCGCCTCGACGTGAAGGAGCGGATCAACTCGTGGGCCAAAGACCGAAGAGAGCAATTCTCTTCCAGCCAAAAAACTCCCAAACATCAGGTCGATAGCTTCGGCTTGAGTCATCTGCAGCGGAAGGAAAGCGATGACCTTGAACCCCACCCGCTTCAGGACAGAGATCTCCAGCGCTCTGAGTGCTTCGTTAACAACGGCGAGGTGCAGGTCAACATCGTTGAGCCATGCTGCGAGGCCAAGTGTTTCAACGCCGATTCGCGTCGGAGTGACAAGCAATCGCTGGCGAGCGTCCGGCCACTGGAAGTCGTGGACCGAACTCCCCATCGCGACGCGAGCCGGTTCCCGTTTCCGACAGACGGCATCCACAGCCGCGGACAGCCGCGCGCCAAGTCGCCAGTCATAATCGACGGCGAAGAACGCGCAAACCCGATCCTCGTTTTCTCGCAGCATTGACTCCTCCAAACGCCTCGCCGATGGTTAATTATTGCATTCTCGCAACGTTAAAGCAACCCACCCAATTTCTCCGACTCCAAGCACTAGGAAGTTCGACGCCAGGTCCTCTCGATCTTCTGTGTCCCTTCGGCAGACGTGCCTGTGGGGCCAGCTCAAACGCCGCGGCAAGTCGGGTCAGTCGCGGACCTGTTTCACCAACTTGTGAACGGCGGTGACGATCCGGTCTTCGACATCGCCGGACCAACGGAAGGCGGGGCGGCCGTACTCGTACAGGCTGGAACCTCCTTCGTAGCCGCCTTCTTCCCACACGCGCCGCGAGGGGATGTAGGCGATCTGGTCGTCGGCATAACCGCAGACCCAGGTGCCCGGACCGAACTCGCGTTTGAAACGCAGCGAGTAATCCACGACCGCCTCCGCTCCCAGGCCGACGATCAGCAACTCGTTCCCCAGCCGCCAGGCATGGAGGGGATACCGATAGGCGGACTCGAACTTCTTGCCGGCGTCGAGTTCCTTCAGCAGCCGGGCAGCCCAGCGGGCGCGGAGGGCATTCGTGTCCTTGAGCAGGCCGGTCAACTCCTCGCGCGAGACGACGGAGAGGTACGGAAGATCGATCATCGCGAACGCGGTGCGCAGGCCCGGCGAGACCGGCTGGAGCGGCTGCTTCAGGACGTCCTCGACGGCAACCGCCAGCATGTGGCCATAGCGCTGACAGAACTCAAGCTCGCGGCGCGGGATCGGGTTCTGGTCCCCGCCGCACGTGTTGACGAACATGGCGGCCGCGCCCGGATGGTTCTGCTCGATTTCCAGCTGCGCGAAGCCCGGGTAGTCACCGCACCAGGTCATGAAGCTGAGCGTCGTCGGATGGCAGGCGTAGCCGAAGAGGACCGCGGCGAGCGTTCCGTCCGGCCGGGTCACGGTCAGCACGGGCACCGCATGGTCGACGACGCCCTTGAGCGGCAGTCCCTTGGCCCGCAGTTCCGGCACCTCGGCCTCGCGATTGTCGCGGCGATTGACGGCGAACGTCGTCTTGCCCTCGCCGAATTGGAGGCGGGCGGGCGCGAGTTGCGCGAGCGCTTCACCGACCAGCGCGACGGTCTTCGTCACCATCAGGTCGGTGTACTCCTCAACCAGCTCGACCTGTTCCGCGTCGACGGGATAGTAGTCCACCAGATCGTCACCCAGCCGCGGCCCGCAGTGGTTGTGCGAAAACGTGAACATCACGTGTTGCCGCTGGAGCTGGAATTGCTTCTGCAACTGCACGAACACGCGGTCGCTCATCGAGCACGGGACGCCTTCAAAGTCGCTGGTGATCAGCACGACACGGCGGCCTTCGGCATCCTCCAGTGCCAGCGCCTTCATCCACAGTTCGTGCAGCTTCCCGTCCGGCGCGCGTTTGCTCCCGTAACCGGCTAGCCAGACGGATTTCTCCGGCGTGATGATCGCCTTGGCGACGCCGGCTCTCCAATCCGCATGGGCACCGCGAACGTCGTTCGCCAATCCGCTCGCGATGACAGCCAGGATGCAGAGGCACGATCGAAGTAGCCGGCAGGAGAACGCGGGCAGCAGGTGCTGCAACGGTGGCAATCGCATGGTCTGTCCTTTTTTCAGTTGGCTTGCGTCAGTTGGGTCCCGAGGTTCGAGGTCGTTTTAGCCTGGATCGTGCCGCCGGTATAGGACACTTCGGCCAGGAGCGTTTGCGTCAGGCGGGATTCGGCGAGCAGGCCCGCCGCGGCGTCAAACAGGTAGACGCCCTCGAGCTGCTGACGCGGGAGCTTTTCCGGTACCGCAGCGGCGGCCGGTGTCAGAGCCGTCGTGACGCGAATCCTGTCCAGTGTGCGCTGTCCGTCGCGAGCCGGGCCTTCGTAGGTATACGTGTCTGTCGCCACGATCTTGCCCAACGGCGTATCCATTTCGCGCGTCGCGGTCCACTGGTCGCCCGCCTTGACCGGGGCTTCCGGCAGGGTGCCCAAGGCCTGGTGCAGCGTGCGGCCCATGCCTTCCTTAGTCAGCAAGGCTCTCCAGCCGCTCAGGGCGGGCAAGTTGCCCAACAGGCTGTCCATTTCCGCGGAACGCCGCACGTCGAGAATTTCGCCGCGGCGTGACAGGCTCATGCCGATCCTGACGCGCACCAACGCACGCACGGCGTCGGCGATCGCTCTCGCTTCTGCAGCCGGTTCCTGGGCTGACGCGGAGTCGTAGGCGCTGGTTTGCCCGTCCGGCGAGACCGTCTTCAGCCACAGCCGTGTGAACGTCTGAGTCAGCTGCATGGTCCCGTCCGCATCCACGCGATCGACGGCCCAGCGAAGATCGCATCCCGACTCGATTTGGACCGACGTGACGGTGTTCTTGACCGTGGTTTCCGTGCGCGTCGTCTGCGTCAGCCGGACGTTCAGCCGAGTTCCGGGGCTCAGGTTCCAGCGCAACGGGGTTTCTGCCGCGGCAGACGCCGCGGGTGTCGAAGTCAAGACGGCGGCCAGCAGGAGGGCCATGCTACGGGAGGGGCCGTTCAGTACCGTTGTCATGTCCGCTGCCAACGTGCATGATAAGGAAATGGGTTGGCTGTCTACCTTCGTTCAATCGCTGCCGTTTGCCAACGCCGCCATGTTGCTGTGGGGGCTGGCTGCCGGCGTGCCGATTATGATCCATTTGCTCAGCCGGCGGAAGTACCGCCAGACGGCTTGGGCGGCGATGGAATTCCTGTTGGCCGCGGTCCGCAAGAATGCGCGGCGGATCCGGATCGAGCAATTGATCCTGCTGTTGGTCCGCGTGGCGATTCTGGTCCTGCTGGCGGCGGCCTTGGCCGACCCGGTTTTCTCGCTGTTTGCCTCGCTGAGCGCTGCGCTGGGGACGAGTGGCCGGACGCATTATCTGCTGGTCTTGGACGTCTCCTACTCGATGGACTACCGGACGGGCGACAAGAGCCGACTGGACCGCGCCAAGGAACTGGCGTCGCAGGTCGTCCGCGACAGCCGGCAAGGAGATGGTTTCACGCTGGTGTTGATGGGCGATCCGCCGCAAGTGGCGATCTCCGATCCGGCCTTCGATCCGCGGGATGTGGCGGATGAAATCGACAGCGTGCGAGTGCGGCACGTCGGCGCCAATCTGCCGATGACGCTGGCGGAGATCGAGAACGTGTTGCAGGAGGTCCAGCGGCGGCACGCGCGGTTGACGGCGGCCAGGGTCTGCTTCTTCACCGATCTGGGACGGACGACCTGGGAGGATGCAACGACGCCGGACTGCCGGAGCCGCATCGGCCGTCTCGGCGAGAGAGCTTCGTTGGCGCTGTTCGACGTCGGACAAACCGACGCGGCCAACCTGGCGGTCACCGCGTTCGAGTTGCGGGACGGCTTGGTCACGGCCGGGCGCGAGGTCATGTTCGAGGCCGAGGTGCAGGCGTTCGGCACTCGCGAACGGACCAGCCGGCGGATCGTGCTGCTGGTGGACGGCCGGCAGGTGCGGGCCGAGAGTGCCGAGGTTCCCGCCGACGGCCGGGCGACAGTCTCGCTGACGCACACGTTCGACGCGCCGGGCGAGCACCAGGTGGAAGCCCGTTTGGGTGACGATGCGTTGCCCATCGACAATCACCGCTGGTTGAGCGTCCCGGTGCGGGAGGCGGTCGAGGTGCTGTGCGTCGAGGGACGCGAAGGGGCCGCCCGCCACTTCGCCTATGCGCTGGAGCCGGGCCGGGCGTCGACGCCGCGAGTGCGGCCGCTGGTCCGTCTGGAGAACGCGCTGCTGGAGCAAGACCTGAGCCGGTTCGACTGCGTGGTGCTGTGCAACGTCGGGCGATTCAGCCGCGAGGAAGCGGCGGCGTTGGACGCTTACGTCCACAGCGGCGGCGGACTGCTGGTGACGCTGGGCGACCAGGTCCAGCCGGAGAACTACCACGAGCAATTGGGCGAGGGAGCGTCCGGCCGGCGCGTGCTGCCGGCGCGGCTGGAGCGGTTCGCGCCGGTGGGCAGCTACGGCTTCGCACCTCAGGACTATCGGCACCCGATCGTGACGGCCTTTGCCGGTCACGAGCGGAGCGGACTGCTGACGACGCCGGTCTGGAAGTACGTGCAGGTGCGGCCCTACGATCCGGCCGCCGCGCGCGTGGCACTGGCCTTCGACAACGGCGACCCGGCGATCGTCGAGCAGCGCGTCGGGCGGGGCCGGGCGATTCTGTTGACGACGGCCGTCAGCCCCGATTGCGTCGATCGCACGACGGATCCCCCTACGCCCTGGACGGCGCTGACCACCTGGCCCAGCTTTCCGCCGCTGGTGCAGGAGATGCTGGCGTTTGCTGTCCGCGGCCGCTTCGACACCCGAAACGTGCTGGTGGGAGAGCCGCTGGAGGGTTCGCTGCTGGGCGCCACGCCCAGAGCGCCGCTGACCGTCCAGACGCCCAGCGGCGAGACCGAGCGGGTGCCGTTGCAGCACACGGGCGAGATCAGCGCATGGTCCTTCGGCGGCACCACGGCCAGCGGCCTGTACGCGGTCAACTTCGGTCCGCCGCTGGACGAGGTGCAACGATTTGCGGTCAACCTCCGCACGCGGGAAAGCGACCTGGAGCGGTTCGATCCGGAACTGCTGCCGGGCCTCGACCCGGAGTTCCACGCGGACAGCGCGGACGGCCCGCTGCCGTCGACGAAGCCGGCCCAGTACTTCCGTTACTTTCTGGGAATCGTCTTGGTGCTGCTGCTGACCGAGACGGCCCTGGCCTGGTACTTTGGAAACGCGTCGGCATGATCGAATCCCTGCTTCAAGTCTGGAACGATCTGCGGGATTTTGTGCTGGCCCGCGGCAGGCCCGGCACGGAGATCACGCGTTCGCACTCTTGGCCCTGGGGACCGTCCGTGGCGATCGTGCTCGTTGCCCTGGCGGCCGCCTTCGTGATCTGGGTCTACGCCCACGAGCAGGGCCGCGCCGGGCGGCTGCGAAAAACCGTTTTGGCGGCCCACCGCATCCTGTTGATCGTGCTGGTCGTGTTTCTGCTGTACGGCTGGATGCTGCACCGGCACCGCACCGACCTGCCCGACCTGGTGTTGTTGATCGACGATTCCGGCAGCATGGCGACGGTCGACGAGTCCGGCGACGCCCAGGAGCACGCCGAGTTGAAGCGCCGCCTGCAGTCCGCCGGGCTGGCCGAGGTCTCGCGGTTGGACGTCGCCAAGATGCTCTTGCTGGAACGCGACGCCGATCTGCTGCGGCAGCTGCAGCAACGGTACCGGCTGAAGATCTATCGCGTCGGCAACTCGGCGCGGGCCTTGTCCGGCAGCACCGGCGGCGCGGGCGCCGAGGCAGGCAGTTTCGCCGCGTTGGTCCAGAGCATTCGCGGGCTGGCGGCCGACGAGCCTGCCAGCCGTCTGGGCAAGTGCCTGCAAGACGTGCTCGCCATCCAGCGCGGCCGTCCCACCGCGGCGGCGATCGTGCTCTCGGACGGCGTGACCACGGAAGGCAGGACGCTCGCGGAGGTCGCCGGCGACGCGCGCCGCAAAGCCGTGCCGTTGTTCCTGGTCGGCCTGGGGAACAGCCGCCCGCCGCGCGACGTGCGGCTGGCCGATCTGCTGGTGGACGACGTGGTCTTCGTGGGCGACCTCGTCCACTTCGATTTCAAGGTCACCGCGGCGGGCTACGCCGGGCAGCGGGCCACCGTGCGGTTGGCGGTCAAGGGCCGGGAGGACGGAACGGCCGCCGAGCAACAGATCACGCTGGGCCAGGACGGCATTCCGCAGAGCGTGCGTTTGTCGTACCGCCCGGAGGAAAAGGGCGATTTCGAGTTCGTGGTCGAGGTGGAACCGCTGCCGGGGGAAGTCAACACGGAGAACAACCGTCAGACGCGGGTCGTCAAAGTCCGCGACGACGCCCTCCGCGTGCTGTACGTGCAGGCTTATCCCAGCTACGACTTCCGCTACTTGAAGACGGTCCTCAACCGCAGCCTGAAACCGAACTCGAAAGACAAGGCCGTGGAGTTGACGACGGTCCTGCAGGAAGCGGACCTGGAATACGCCGGACAGGACGAGACGGCGGCGCGGGTCTTCCCCGTCAACCGCGAGGAACTGTTCGCCTACGACGTGTTGATCTTCGGCGACGTCAATCCGTCATTTCTGAGCCGTTCGGTGATGGAGAACATCGTGGCCTTTGTCGAGCAGCGCGGCGGCGGACTGGTCGTGCTGGCCGGGCCGCGCTACACGCCGCTGGCCTACCGCGACACGCCCCTGGCGTCGTTGCTGCCCGTGAACCTGGACACCGCGGCGGCGCCGACGCCCGGAGCCGTCCTGGACCAGGGATTCGTGCCCCAGCCGACGCGGCTGGGCATCACCAGTCCGCCGCTGCAACTGGCCGACTCGCTGCCCGCCAATCTGGCCGTCTGGCGGGAGATGCCCGAATGGTACTGGTCGTTGACGGCTCCGGATTTGCGTCCCGGCGTGCGCGTCCTGGCGGTGGATCCTTCCCGGCTGGGTGTCGGCGGCGAGCATCTGCCGATGATCTCGCTGCAATTCGTGGGCGCCGGCAAAGTGATCTTCCACGCGTCGGACGAGACGTACCGCTGGGCGCGGCACCCCGGCGGGGAAGTCTACTACGCGCGGTACTGGCTCCAGACGCTGCGTTACCTCAGCCGCGCCAAGCTGCTCGAAGGGGGCCGACTGGCGGAACTGACCGCCGACCGCACCGAATACCGCCGGGGCGAGACAGTCCGGCTGCGGGCGCGGTTCTTCGACGACCGGCTGGCCCCGTCCAGCGACGACGGCGTGACCGTGCTGCTGGAATCGGAAGGCAACCAGCGGCGTCAGCTGACGTTGCACCGCGATGCGGCCAGCCGCGGCGTGTTCGAGGGCTTGGCGGGCAACCTGCCGGACGGCAAGTACCGGGCTTGGATCGCCGCACCGGCGCTTGACGGCCAGCCGCCGTCGCAGCGGTTTGCCGTGGTGGCGCCGCCCGGCGAGCAGGCCCGCTTGGAGATGGATGCCGCCGATTTGCAGGCGGCGGCGAAAACGTCGCAAGGACGCTTCTACACCGTCCCACAGGCCAGCGGTCTGCTCCGCGATCTGCCGCGCGGCCGTCAAGTACGCATCGAATCGCTGCCGCCGGTGCCGATCTGGAATTCCTCGCTGTGGGCAGGTTTGTTCGTAGTGCTCATTACCAGCGAATGGCTGCTCCGCAAGCGGGCGGGGCTGCTATAATATGTCACATCGTATGAATCGCACGCTGATCAAAAAATCCTCCGCCGAATCGCGGGGGCTGTTGCTGGCCTGCATGGCGGCGCTGTTCGGCTTCTGCTGGACGCGCGTCTGGCTGGTCGGCCAGTTCGAGATGAGCCGGTTCATGACGATCGTGGAACAGTTCCGCGAGTTTGAGCGGTTTGCGGCCGTGCCGTTCGAGCAGCTGTTCACCTACGCGGGCCGCATCGCGCTGGCCTTTGATGAACCGATCGCGATCCTCTGCGTCTCGCTGTGGGCCATCGCCCGCGGGTCGGATTGCATCAGTGGAGAAATCGGCCGGGGGACGATGGAGATGCTGCTGGCGCAACCGGTCAGCCGGCTGCAGGTCATCTGGTCGCAATCGGCCGTGACGGTGGCGGGCACCGCGCTGTTGGCCGGAGCGGCCTGGCTGGGCGTGTACACCGGCATCCAAACCACGACCGTGGAAGAGCCGGCGCCGGCGGCCAGCGTCACGATCCCTTGGTTCGGAGTCGAACTGCCCAACCCGCTGGCCAAACAAGAAATGCAGCGGGTGGCGATCCGCGACCGCGTGGAAGCCGCCTGGTTCATTCCCGCCGCTTTCAACCTGTTCTCGCTGGGCTTGTTCGGGGCCGGTTTGAGCACGCTGTTGTCCGCGTGCGACCGCTATCGCGGGCGGACGATCGGCATGGTCGTCGGCTTCTACATTGTGGAAATGGTCCTGAAGATCGTCGGACGGGCCGCGGACCACCTCGCCTGGCTGCGCCATTGCACGTTCTTTACGGCCTACGAGCCGGAACGCTTCGTCAGCGTGGCCATCCGCAACCCGGAACTGGCGTGGGCGGTCTGGACGAACGATCCGCAGGGAGTCTGGACCTTGGGGCCCCTGGGCTACAATTTGATTCTGATCGGCCTGGGAGTGGCCGCTTACGCCGGCGCGACGGTGGTGTTCCGCGTCCGTGATCTTCCCGCGCCGCTGTGAGGCAGACCCCCGATTCGCCGTCCCCAGGAGCCGAGACCAGGAGCCGCGACATGGAGTGGATCAACTACCATCACCTCCTGTATTTTTGGGTTGTCGCGCGTGAGGGCAGTGTGGTGCGCGCTTGCGAGGAATTGCAGTTGTCGCAGCCGACGATCAGCGGCCAGTTGGCCAAGTTCGAGAAATCGCTGCGCTGCAAGCTGTTTCGTCGCGTCGGCAGGGGCCTGGAACTGACGGAAGAGGGCCGCGTGTTGTTTCGGTACGCGGACGAGATCTTCACGATCGGCCGGGAGATGGTGGAAGCCATGAAGGGCCGGTCCACCGGCCGGCCGTTGCGGTTCGCCGTCGGCGTCGCGGACGTCCTTCCCAAGCTGGTCGTTTACCGACTGCTGGAGCCGGCCTGCCGCTTGGAGGAACCGATCGAGTTGGTCTGTCACGAAGGGACGTTGGATTCGCTGCTGGCGGACCTGGCCCTGTTCAACTTGGATGTGGTCCTGTCCGAGGCGCCGGTCGGCGCGCAGACGCGCGTCCGGGCCTTCAACCATCTGTTGGGATCGTGCGGCGTGTCGGTCTACGGAACAGCCGAACTGGCGGATCGCTACCGCCGCGGATTTCCGCAGTCGCTGACCGGAGCGCCGTGGCTGTTGCCGACGTTGGGCACGGCGCTGCGGCGAGACCTGGAACGGTGGTTCGACGCGCTCGACCTGCGTCCGCGAATTGCCGGCGAATTCGAGGACAGCGGGCTGATGAAGGCCTTCGGCCAGGCGGGGATGGGCCTGTTTGTCGGCCCGACAGCGATCGACGCCGAGATCCGTCGCCAATATCAAGTGGCACCCGTCGGACGGATTGAGGACATCCGTTTTCAGTGCTACGCCATTACCGTGGAACGCCGCCTGAAGCACCCGGCCGTCCTCGCCATCTCCCAGACCGCGCGCGGAGCCCTCTTCTCCTCGGAGTGACATCATGTTCAGCAGGCCGACCAAATCCGCCGGTTCGGCCGGAGAGGTCTGGGGGAGAGGCTGCTCGGACATGATTCCCAGTGTCCTCGGACGCGGAACGGGCGGGAGACGAACGAAGTTCATGGCCCGCCGCCGGCGGGCAAGCTCTCGACAACAGAAGTCCAGGCCACCTTCCCGTCCTGGACCGAGACGACGGCGAAATGGGCGGCGATGCGCTGTCCCCCGGCGGATGTGGATACCGGCAGCGTCCCCGTATCGAGATGGGACATGACGTAGTCCGCGCCGAGCGGCGTTTCGACGATCAGCACGCCGGACGGATCCGCGAGCTTCACGTTGCGGACAAACGGCTCTGCTCCAACGTGGCCTTCGATAACCGAGACGAACGTCCGCACGCCTTCGCCCTCACAGCGGCGGACGACGTAGGGAATCGTTGCGCCGATGTCGGAGTTCTTCCAGTCTCGCTGGCCCCAGCCGTCGGCGACCAGCGCCCGCTCGCCCGACTGGCCCACGTTCCACGCCACGCACGTCAGGTCCTCGCCGCACTTCCACGTCGCCCGCCACACGCCGGCGCCGTCGGCGGCGCGGACGTTGGCAAAATCGTACAGCTTCTCTGCCGGCACAGGCTGCAGGTTCAAGTCCCGCACGTCGCACGCGCTGGCAGCGGCGTGATACACGTAGTCCTGCCGCTGGCCGCCTGCGACGCGGAAGAAGTCCACGGCATAGTTCCGCCCGCCGCCGTGGTCGATGACCGCCGTGGTACGGCGGTAGAGTTTCGCCTGCGGATAGGCGCGCGACGAGGCTTCCATCGCCTTGACGTGCTCGGAGGTCTTGAAGAACAGCACCTCGCCGCCGCGGGCCCTCGCAACCTGGTCCTTCTCGTCCAAGACCACCGTGTTGTGCGCCACGGTGTGCATGGTCATGTGTTTCAAGGGATGGTCCCACAGGTAGCCGAGGTCGGACAGCAGTTCGCGGCCTTGCTTCCAGTAGTAGACGTTCAGGCTGTCGTAGTGATGGTGATTGCCCCAGTGGCTGGCGCTCAGTGTCAGCAGGCTCTCGCGGCCGTCCGAGCCCGTGCGCAGGTGGCCGATCCGCAAATCCGGCGGACACCAGTCCGCGAACGACAGCGGCGGCGAGGTCCCCGGTTCCAGGCCCGGCTCGCGGATGTAGGTCGCCAGGCCCGAACCCGGCAACTCCTTCAGCAGATCCTGCCGCGTGACGTCTCCAGCCACGGCTCCGGCCTTGCCGCGCCCGCCGCCCAACGTTTCCTTCAGCAATGCCAGGTACTGCGGCCGGTCGGGATAGTTGCTGGCCATCAACTCGATGAAGTTCACTCCCAGGCTCGCCCCGCGCGAGGAATCGGCGCAAGGCGGAAACCGCAGGTCGCCCTGCAACCCACGAAAGAAGCACTCCCACACGCGCTCGTACGCCGTGCCGCGGTACAGATCAAGCGAGTCGATCCGTTTGCCGTCCGCGTCCTGATAGCCGGGCGGATCGCTGTACCCGCGAAACGCCTCCGCCAGGTCCCAGATTCCGCCCAGCGTCATCGTGCCGTAACTGGGCGACTCGGACGTCGCGCCGTCGGGCAGGAACCAGCCGTCGACCGTCTTCTGGAAACCCTCCAGGCCGAACCGCGCCAAATCCGGATGCCCGACGCACATGCCGACCAGCGCGGCGGCCGTGCGGTTGCTGACGGACTTGTTGTTGATCTGCTTGTCGCACACCAGCAGGATCGTGCTTTCCAGCAACAAGTCGCGTTCGATCTTGCGCCGGTCGGCGTCGCTGTAGATTGGACTGCCGTCGGCTGCCTTCGCAGCGCACGTCCAATCGTAAGCCTCGACCACCTGCCGCACGAACCCGGATTCCATGCCCACGCCGCCCGCTCGGCCCGCGCTCCAGTAGCCGGTGTGCAGCCGGCGGTCCGGCTTGTTGGGCGGCGGACACAGTTCCGGCTCCGGCAGCTTATTGATGTTCAGCGCCGCGGTGCGCGGGTCCGTATCGGCGTATTCCCCATAGCCGACGTGGACCAGCCACGTTGGATAGCAGTCCGCAAACCGCAAGAGAATCTCGCGGCAGGCGCGGGCGTATTCGGGCTTGCCGGTCAGCAGATGCGCCTCGCCCAGCGAGCGGCAGTAGCCCGCGATCCAGCGGACTTTTCGCGAGCGGACGTTCCCCGTGAAGCTGGGCCGGCCGGTCTTGTAGCCGAAGATGACGAACGTTTCGCCGCCACAGTACGCAATCGTCTGCGGCTTGCGCCACTGCGTGTGCAGCACGACGTCTTCGGGGTACTGGTCGTTGGGAAAGACCGTCCGGCAGATGGTACAGCGGATGTGGTCGGCATCGTCCAGGTCCCAGTCCCAGAGCCCGTGCGGATGGACCGGCTTGCCTTGCTCGCGGCACGCCGGACAGGGCGTCCAGAGGGGATCACCCGGCGTCGTCTCCGGAATCATGCTCGCCAGAAACTCCGGCGTGAGCCGGTCGAGGTGCCGCTTAGCGCTCGCCTCGACGCCCGCCGCGTAGTTCTTCGCCCAGGTGTACCGCTGGATGTTCGCCTTGGCACGCTCGATGTCCGCCGACTTGAACGTGACGCACGGGTGCTTGACCGTGCCGCCATACTGCTCCCACGCCGACCAGTCCAGCAACGGATCGGGCTCGCCGCCTTGCAGGATTGGCAACAACCCGAAAATCAGGCTTACCATGGCCGCGCATGCAACCAGACAGTTCAGTAAGAACGTTTTCATCATCTCGCCTCTTGCGTCAGAAAAGGATCATGGAGCGTCGTCCGGTCGGTGTTCGTGATAGTGTAGACCCCGTCCACCCACCGTTCCAGGATGCCCGCAGACCACTTGCTCTGCAACTGGACGTCCAGCCGCAACGGGTTGAACGTCGCGCGGTTGAAGTTGTCACGTTGCCGGTCGTCGTACCAGCAGGCCATTTGGGCCGCCAGCACGACCGGGATCCACTCGTCCAACTTCTTGCGGAGCGAGTCCTGGGCCGCAGCCCACTCCTGGTTCCCCTCCGGATCGATCGTCCGCGGCGCTGCGATCTTCAGTAATCGAAACGGCTTCATGTTCCCACCTCCCTTGTGCGCCCGTTACTTCAAATGCCCTCGGTTCTCTGCCATCAAGATGACGGAGGGCGGTCTTCCGCAGGGTGGCGGTCTCGTTCGTAGGATCCCCCTTCGCTTCATGAGGCTGAGAACCTGTCCCGTTGTGGAAGACTAGCGCGGGGTGGTGACAGAATTGCCAGATCTTCATTGTTGGCGTGGCGAATGACATCGACGCGCCCTCGGGTTTTCGACACTACGTCGGGGCCGGTCAAACGCCGCAGCCGAAGGGGGAAGAACGCTGGAGAATTCAGTACGGCGTCAAGATCGGCTCTGCCGGTTGACGAAGCGCAAAGGTAGGCGTTCACCAGCCACGCGGTAAGATCGGTCGAAGCGACCTGAAGCACAGCGCTGCGGCCATAAACGCCTTTCGCGCCGGTCTCAGAGAGCACGCACCAATCCATGAACGCACGGATGACGCGTCGGGCGGCCCTGGCTACGGTCTCCCGTTCGCCGAGGCTCTCGCGGACTCGGCGTTGGGCCTGGGCGGCAGACACCGTACCCTGCAGTCGCAACAGGCGGCCCACGGTCTCTGCCACGGTGGACCAAAACGGGTACGCCGCCATCACCATGCCCCAGTGAACCGCAAGGTGTTCTTCCTGGGGCAGGTCCCGCAGGAAGCCAAGCCCCGCTTCTCGGAGCCCGGCCAGTTCGTCGTCGACAGGCAGCCAGACTCGCCGCAAGATCGTAATGACCTTCTCGCGGTTACTCCGCACCGCCGAGCCGCCGACGGAAATCTTGTCCTGCAGAAACGCCTGCAGTCCGGCGATCGTGTCCTGTTCTGTATTTCCCGCCAACACGAGGCTGGCCGTTCGCTCCAGCCATTCCAGGCGCACTCGCTGGCTAAAGCCGACTTGGCGATGCCGCTGTCTCATCCCTTTCGCCCCCGGACCGTCACCAACGGCACAATCAGTTCCTCCAAGCCATCGCCGCCGTGGGCAACGATGCGCTCTCCCTCAGCCACAAACGCGCGGCGGAGCGGCGCGAGCAGCGGATAATAACGATCCGGCAACGCAACGAGGGCGGGCTGTCTGGCCTGCGGGAAACGCTCCCAAACACGCGCCCGTAAGGCCGGATCGGGATACACCCGCACGCGTTCGCCGCGCAGCTCCGCCAGCGCGCCTTCACTGGGTCGCCCGCACCCGCTGGCCTCCACGTTGCCGTGGTCTGACGTTACAACGGGCAGGAATCCGTGGACCAGCAACAGCCGCAAGAGCTTGCCGAGGTAACCGTCACGAGCCCAGTGTTCAACCTGGCCCAGTACGCCGCGCGCTCCCAGTTCGGCTCCGTGCATAATGCGATCCAGCGTGTCCACGACAAGACCGACGACGCGGATTCGCGGGTTGGCCAGCAGATCCAACACCTGGTCGGCGTCGCCTTTGCCAAGCCCTTTTCGGTAAGCGACTTGGTGAGCCGCCAGACCGTGATCGCTCCAGAACTTCGTCCACAGGGCCGGTTCCTTCTCGGTGCCGTCAATGCTGTCCGGGAAGTAGAAGGGCGGCAAGCCGGCAAACAGAGCCTGCCGCGATACGGAGGTCAGCGTCGGCAGCCAGGCAAAGGTGGCGTCCTCCCGAAGGTCGAATCGCTCGTGCGACTCGCTCATCAGGTCGCGGATTACCAGCCATTGCGTCCACGACATCCCGTCCACGACTACCAGGGCCACTTTGGCTTTCGGAGACGACGCCAGCTGGCGGGCAAGTAAACGAGGCACGTGATGGAGCATCGCCGGCGGGACCGGCGGCAGGTTGGCCAAGGCCGCGTAGTGCCGGGCCAGCCAAGACGAAAACGCCTCGTCGAGTGCGGCCTGTAGCTGGCTGACCGCATCCCAAGGCTTTGGCGTGCCACGGAGACGGTCTGATAATCGATACAGGCCCACCTGCAATTCCCCCCAGCGGCCGGCAAACTGGCACCAGTCCTGGAAGGGACAGCCTTCGGCCGGCAGACTTTCGTTGGTCAGTTCGATCAATCGCTGGACTCGCCGAGGGTCCACTTGGCCACGATGCCCCCTCAGGCCCACGGCCACCCAGCGATCGAGCAACCGGTCCCCGGCTTCATGCTCCACAGGCTGCAGCAGGCCCTCCACGAAGTAGTTGTCGATGTAAACGCGGATGTCTTCATGATCGAAAGGCAAGGCGACCGGGCCGGAGATCTCCAGCACAGGCTCCTCCGCCACGCCCGACGTGAACGAACTCAGGTAGTGCGGCCAGCGTTCCTGCAGGAATCGCAGGAACTCGTTGCGATCGGGAACGATCCGTTCCAGAGGCCAATCCTTGAACGCCGGCCGAGTCCGCAGCAGCTCGATCAAGCGCCGTTCGACCAACTCCGGAATACGCTGCGCACGATAATGCCTGCGGAGCAGCACGCGCAGCAACTCCACGGGCGTCTTGATCAGTTCCGGTGCGATCTCGAACACGTGGCGGAGAACGAAGCCTTTGGTCGCGTTTTCGCCCAGGGGATCCGGGCGGAATTGGACCACGGCCTGATACAGCGTGTCGAAGTCGGTCCTGTCCAGCAAAGCCACCACGGGATAGCTCAGTTGCGGAAACAGGCCGGCCAGCGAGAACTCGACGGTCCGCCCCTTGGACAGGATGTCGTACGGCAGTGCGGTTGACGCCTGGCCCGATCCGCGAACGTCCACAATCATCTCCGGTCCTTCACCTCGGTCCCACCTCGCGCGGAACCGGGACTCGTACACGAACCGGAACTGAACATCGTCCTCCCACTGCACCACCTCGAAGCCGCGCTGCAGCACGCGGTCCAGCAGGTTCTGCTCCAGCAGCAAACCGTCCGGATCGAAGGCGATGGTCAAGCGGGCCACTTCGGGAGTGAACTCGCCGAGGATCGCTTCCCGCCAATCAGCCATGCCCCGCCTCCGCGGTTGCCGGTGGTTAGAAATCCGGCTCACGTCCGTTGAGGATTTGCCACAGGTTGCGGCAATCTTTTCCCGACAGCCGACTCGCCCGAGCGGCTTTGTCCCAGACCGCACGCTTAGCATCGCGGATCCAGCTTCTTGCCCGTTCCCTACGAGTGCCGGGGCTTGAATCCGACGAAGTGTCTGCCCTGAAAGCGTCGCCCAACGGCACACTGACGGACCTCGGTACGTTCAGGGATCGCATCAGCACACCTTCGACCGTCGAACATCCGAAGTAAATCATCGACGGCAGCGTGCGAAATGCCTCCTGTTCCGTCCGGGGGAGTGAACTCAGATCCACACCGGCCAAACTCTGAATGGCGCCGAGCCCCCACGATGCGTTCTGCGCTACCTTCTGAAAGATCAGGCGACAGCAGTCGGTGAGCCTC
Source organism: uncultured Pirellulaceae bacterium (assembly GCA_964443915.1). Classification (GTDB taxonomy): domain Bacteria; phylum Planctomycetota; class Planctomycetia; order Pirellulales; family Pirellulaceae; genus Anammoximicrobium. The sequence goes on along the minus strand of CAYUFW010000069.1, from coordinate 10,002 downwards.
TTTCCCGCATCGTTCTCAGTCCGAAAATGTGTATCGGCGATTTCCCGTAACGAATTGCCGCCGACCCACATGCTGATGATGTCCGCGAGGCTGCCGGGTTCGCCGACCCCTCGGCCTTCGATGCTGAGTTCGTTGACTTCCAGCATCTTGCCGACAAGGTTTCGCAGCCCTTCGCCGCCGGTTCGAAAGAGCTGACTGGGACTCCACTCCGATCGAGGCAGCTGCATCTCGGCTTTCTTTGTCAGGAGTTGCACCACTGTTTCCGGCGAAAAACCTGTCGTGTCCACCAGCGACGCCACGCCTGCCGGTAGTCTCTTCAACTGCTCCGCGTAAACCCGAGTCGATTCCAGCAGTTGCTGCGCCACCTCCGGCTGATGCACCAGGAGACGCCGATAGGCGTAGGTTCGCCTCAGCAGCATCTCGGTGTCCGCGACGAACCGCGAATGATCGTTGATCTGGCGATAGGTGTGAGAGAGGAATTGCACGAAGCTGGACCACTTCGCATCACTTTTGACCAGTCGCTTCAAGTCCAATTCCCATCCCTTGGAGATCGTGTCAGCGATCATCTCCTCCAAGGCGGACGCCAAGTGTTGAACGCTGGCATCGACGAATTTCTCCACATCTTCGTCGCGCGTGGTGGTCGACGCAAACACGACCAAACCGAGCGAATCCTGGAAGAGCCGGCCCGCGCGGCCGGCGACGTTCCAAAACTCGTCGGGTCGAAGCGATTCTCGGATGTAGCTGTTCCCGATCACCTTGGGTTTTTGATGCGTGGCCAACACCACGCTGGAAATGGGGAAGTTCACCCCTTGGGCCAGGGTCGACGTCGCCACCAACGTTTTCAACTCGCCGTTCTCCACCAGCCACTCGAACAGATACCGCGTATCCGGCGAGATGCCAGCGTGGTGGACGCCGACGCCCTTGTCGAGCAACCGGGCCAGCGGGAACGTGTCGCCGTATTCCTCTTCCACGAAGCGCCGGACAAGTTGCAGCCGAGGCGACGGTTTGCTGATCGGCGGCATCCCGTCCGCAATGTCCGCAGCGATGTCCCAGGTATCGGCTGGCGAGTAGGCCAGCACGATTGCACACTCGCGAATCGAAAGCACACGCGAGATTTCCGCGGCGACTTTCTTCTTGGAACTTTTTGCCGTGCTGATCGGGACCGCGCGTTCCCGGCTGGACTCCAAGACCGCGTCGCCCTCAAAGTGAATGCTCGGACGACTCGTGTGCAGTGCTCGTAGGTTTAACCCCCAAACCCGACCCTTTCCCTCCAGGTAGGCCAAGCCGATCAGACGGTCGTTTGGCTGCCAATCCACGGAGAGACTAGGTTGGATGCTCTTCGAGCGTTCGTCGTCCAGCCACTTCGCCAACTCCTCAGCGTTAGGGACGAACGGCGTCAGCAGCAGGAAATGCGTTTCCGGCGACTCACGGTTGACCGTCGACAGCAGCAGTTCGCTGCGTAATCCACGCGCACCGTCACCTAGGTTGTGAGCTTCGTCCAGAACGACCAACCCCAGCGGGCGGCGCTTCAGATCGATCCGCCGGCTACGTATGAGAAGGTCCTGTTTTTCAAGCGTCGTTACCAGCACATCAAAGGTATCCGCGCCCTGAAGAAGCTCCTCTTCAAAGACGTCGACTTCGATGGCCGGCGATGCCAACTCCACCTTCAGATCCGGTTCGAGGCCACCGAGGTCCCGACGCAGGCGGGCCGTGACTTGATTGACCAACGCCCGAGTCGGAACCAGATAGGCAATCCAAGAATCCGCGACGTTCACCTTGGTCTGGATGATGCGGAATTCCGCGAGCAGCGTCTTGCCGCTGGACGTCGGCAGCTCGACGACCAACGCTCGATTGCCGACGCTCATCAACTCCTGGATCGCGTCCCGTTGCGGGGGCAACAACTCGAACATGGGCTGGCTTTTGTCCCGGCTGGCCAGCACCTTCTTGAAGGAAGTCATCTTGTCGTTATAGGCGCCGAGTTGATGCCAGATCGTGCTGCGAATCAGTGCTCGTGCTGCAGCCCCCATCCAGCGGAGCAACAACGCCAACTCAACAATTCCCGCCGTATCAGCCGCTCGGCACGGCTCACGTGGAACTCGACTTCGTCTGTTGCTCGGGCGGGCTCGCCTGTGCCGACATAGAGCGCCAGGACTTCAACGGCCTTTGCCAAATGGTAGCACGCCACTAGCTCCAAGGCCGCCGTTTGCCGGATACCGTTTTCCTGATGCAAATAGGCCTGCTCGAATTGTCCTTGCTGTTCGCGAAGGCTGCTGACCGATGCCGCGACGTGCTCCAGATCGGCCCAGCCCTGTTTTCGCACGACTCGCAGGAAAGCCTCAGCGGTCGTATAGAACAGCAACTGCATCCAGTTCGGTCGGCCAGCATCCGGCTGAGGAATCGCCCACGGATGTTCGCGGAAATACCGCCGGACGTCGGCCGAACGGTCGCCGAGCACGGCCGCACAGGAAAGCAGCAGCCAGCTTTTCAAGGCCTCGTCGGCATCGTCCGGAGGCGGCAGTGACCGCCGCAAGTCATAGGCAAAGGAGCAGCAGCGTCGGAACTCCTGGCCTTCCTGCGAGCGAGCATCTCGCTGCCAATGTAGTAGCAGGTCGAGCGCCCGCAGCTCGGCGACTTGCAGTGTCTGCTGGGTCTTGCCGAGTTCCGAAGTTGACACTGCGCAGGTAGCCGACCGATCGCCAGCCGCGATTTGTGCCAGCACCGACTTGGCGACGCGGATGCGCGCCAAGTCCACTTGCTGGCGAATCGCGTCCAGCCCACCGAACTGATCAAGGATGTAATCAGAGGGAAATGCGCTCAATTCGGCGACTCCCCTGGATAAAGCAACTTGATCCAATCCGCCATCTCACACGGGAGGTAAAACGCGAACAGTCGCACGTCGAAACTGCTGGCGATGGCGGCTACGTCATCCTGCACGGGCGATAGGTCCCGCACCGTTGGCGGCCTTTTTCCCCGGACCAGGACGCCGCAGATCAGCGCGTTCCCCTGCGTATAACGCTGGATTGCCTCATCAAGTATCGGCCGCCAGCGCGGTGCATCCTGAGTTCTGATGAGCAGCCATTGGACCAACTGCTGTCTGAGTGCGGGAGAAGTCAGAAGGCGCCCGATCTGCTTGCAGAGTGAATCGTCCCCGCTTGTTGCCGCATCCGGTGGTGTCTTCTGTTGCGACGACGACTTGACCTCGCCGAACAGGAATCGTGGTGGATTCGTACGTTCAAACCCCGGCATGTCTGGTCCCGGCAGGCTGGCTTTTGGCGTGCGTTTGTCCCACGCCGTGGGCCACGGAAAGGCCGCGTCAAATCGGTCCTCAAGCATCGCGGCGGCGAACAATTCGCCGATCTCCCAGTCCTTGGGCACCGGAGGTGCCTGGACTTGGCCCATCAAGGCGGACGTGTCGAATCCCGTATCCGCCATTTCCCGCAAGTAGTCTTCCAGCATGGCGGCTGCATTGGCCTCCTGCAGCTTTGCCATTACCCGATTGGCGAAATACACCCTGCAGGCCGACACGGATTCAAACGCCCATCCCGCTAGGACCGTTCGGCCCTTCGTCAGACTGTAATGTTCCTTCCAGTCGGCAAACATGGTCTGCTTTCAGCTTTCTTGGCCCGTTCTGGTCAGTGCTTGATCGTACCACATCAGGAGCTTGGGGTCTTCCTGGAGGACGTTTTCGGGGATGCGTTGGGCGATGGCGATGATGGTACGGTAGTCGCGGTTCTGCCAGCAGTGCTTGAAGCCGGCGCGGACGGCTTCCAGGCGGATGACCCTTAGACGCCGGCCCCGCGGCGTCTTGGTTTCCCGCTCCTCAAAGCCGGGCAGGACGGCCTGCGGGGAATCCTTTTCGGCCGGCTTGTAGCCCGGCGGCAGGTACTCCCAGAATTCCTTCGACAACGCCCGCTCGCGGAGAATACAAGTCCTCCGACGGGGTTTCGCCGCTTGGGGAATCGCCATTGCACCCGTCGCAAGTCACTGTACGTCCATACTTTACGCCACTAGACGCGGCGATGCAAGCTGGAGCTTGGTCAGTGACCAACCTGGCTTGGAGGCCGAAAGCTTGGTCAGTGACCATGTTGGGGCGTTCAGCGGCAAGACGATTTGCTCCGAGCCCACGGATTTGCAGGCGATGGCCAGATCTGAGGGGCTTGGCGCGAATTCCGACACAAGTCGCCGTTGGTTTCATGCCGGGACGGTCTCGCTACCACAATCGGCAAGGGCGGGTGCCGTCGGAAAAGACCAATTGGGGTGCGACATAATGCGGCTGGAAGGCGAGTGCTCGCCCTCCAGACAGTGGCTCGTTGCCCATTGTGCGGGCTTGACTACGCCACCTGGGAAGACGAAAACATCGGCGGTTCGATCCGAACCGCTCCAGAGATAAAGCGGATGGTTGTGGTGCTGTGGGGTGGCCCGAAGCGGAACTGGGGCATGCAGCGTGACTTGCGAAGCGCGATGGGCGTGTCCGTGCCGCCATACCAGCACTGAGCATTCTCGCTTTGGGCGGTGCGCTGCCCGATGTTGCCCGGAAATGACGTTCGGCATCTCCAATCGACTTCAGGAAGAAGCAAGATGATAGAACGCGATTTCGAGATCCCGTTCGTCGCGGGGATAGCTTTGCGCGAGAAGCAAATCCAGCAGAATTACCGTCCGATCGTCGCAGTTCACAAGTGGTTCGCTCGCCGACCGGGAACGCTTTTTCGCGCTCTCTTGCTCGCCGAGTTCGGCAACGAGCCAGTCAGCAAACGATTCTTTCACGACAACGCTTTTCCACACGTCAGCGTTCTCGATCCGTTCATGGGCGGTGGAACCACAATGCTGGAGGCCAATCGCCTGGGCTGCTCCGTCACCGGATCGGACATCAACCCGATGGCGTGACAGATCGAAGTCTCGACAACCCGATTCCGGCTTGTGCGGTGGGCTACGATAGCGATTATGTCAGGGGGAACGGCAATGCCAGTGCGAACAAAGAAGTATGAACTGACTTTTAAGATCACGGTGAGGTCCAAAGCGGAACCCGAGCGACTGGAGGACCGCTTTCACGCCCTTTTCCATAAGGGAACTTTGTGCGATTCTCTTGTCGACGGACTTGACCTCAACCACTGGCCCGATCTGGTGTCGGTCCAGGTCAAGGAACGGCCCGGCAGGCGAGTCAGCGGTTAGCTGGGTGCTCCAACACGCCGTCGCGCGCCATGCACAGCAGATCCGCCAGCGAGCTGAAGCTGAGAAGTCGCTGGTTGGCCGCGACGCCAACGATCCGTTCGAAACGGACCGTGTCGAGACGACAGGGCCTCGGAATGTAGTGTCCGGGGTTCTCCAACACGCAGAGTTGGATGGGGCCACTGCCGATCTCGTAGCGTCGGCCGAAGCGGACCCAGACGAGGAAATCGGCCCGAAGGTCCTTCTCCTTGAGTTCTTGAAACGCGTGGCGTCCCGTCGCCTTGACCTCGACGCGTCTCCGGATTCCCGAGTTCGTTTCTAGCACGACGTCACAATCGGTTCCACCGTACGCCGCCCTCCATTCGGGACCGAATAGTATGGGTGCGGCCGCGATGACCAGTGACTCGCTGAAGGGAGAAGGCAAGGGCGGATATTGTATCAGACCCGCAACGAGACTTCGCTTTCGCACAGCAGTGATTGCGCCGAATGCCTCGATGAGGGCCGCGTCAAGTTCCAGTAGCGTCTCGACGGGCAGCGGCTTCCTGCTACTCGACTGCCGACGCGAGCCGTTTCTTCCGGTGGGCAGATCACTCATCTTTGACGGCCTTCACACGCGGCTTCCGCACGTGCAAGTAGCTCCGAAGGCGTTTCGCCCAGAGCGAAGGCAACGCGTAGGAGCGTATCCACCGTCGGCGATTTTTCAGCTCGTTCCAGCAAGCCGATGTACGTCCGATCCAAATCGCTGAGTCCGGCCAGCTTCTCCTGACTCAAACCGCGACTCTGCCGAGCCCTCCGCAGCTCCTTGCCCAGCGATTGTCGAAGTTCAGTTACTCGTGGTGTCCGTGACATGTCGCCAATATGACCATTGCGGCGTCGCTCTCAACTGACTATAGTCATCAGCCGCATGGGGAGGTCGCGCCATCAAGAACTGACGTGCGGACCTTGACCTCATAGTTTGAAGCTGGCTACGAGGCGTTGAAAAAAGCCACGGCGGGTTTCGCGAATCTGGAGGTCGACACGATCGCAGGATCCGCCTGGAGCCACTCAGGCCGTTGCGGGTGACGGAGGTGACGGGGCCGCGCGTGCGGGCACTGGTGCAAACCGCATGCGAAATGATCGTGGAAGGTTGCCCAACCGTCGAACCTCATCTCGTTCACCGTCTACAGAAAGCAGACACGTTGGAGGGATTGCACTCCGTTGAGAACATCTCAACGATGGGCGTTCCATACGCAATGCTTCTCTACGAACGATTCCTCGGTCGTCCGTTTGCCGGTCACCGGGATTCGGTCAGCGACTTGGTTGGGCATGGCCTCGAGGCACTGATCGAATCGGTTCTGGACCGCTACGGCGTTGGCTATCGCAAGACGAAACGGGCAGAACGAATCCAGGGATTTGACCAAACGCCAGACTTCATCGTTCCGGACGAGTTCTCGCCCCAGGTGGTCATCGAAGCAAAAATCACTGAGGACGACGGCACGGCCCGCGACAAGGTGACGCGAATCCAACACTTGGCGGAACTCAGCCTTCAGGGAGCCGTCGGAGGAAAGCCTCGATTCCAGGTCGTTGCGTGTATCGGCGGACGGGGCTTTGGCGTCCGACGCGAGGACATGAAGAAGTTGCTGCTGGCCACTCGCGGCAAGGTGTTCACTCCGAACACCCTTGGTCGAATCGTCGAATGTACGGATATCAGTCGGTTTCGCACAAAGTAGTGCCGCTCCGTCAGCGGCAGCAACGAGCGGGATAGCTCCAGACTGACGTTGATAAGAGGCAACGGTTGCCTCCGACTGACTTCCACAAGGCATTCTGTTTTTCCGCTTCCCGGCGGGCCGATCAGCAACACGAGCCGGTGGTAAAGAGGCTCCGCCTCCCGAAGCTTGTCGACCAGTTGTTGAACCACTCGTTCTTCCATTGTCCCCCGCCGAATTCGGGGTCGCCAGTCTGCCCATCATCAGGCCGATGATACGGTTCACGGCCGCATCGGACAAGCGGGAGAAGCCAGCATTTGCCTGCCCTCACGCTCTTGCGTGGCGTGGCCCGCTACCGGACGGGCGCCGGTGGGGCGAAGGCGGCGGAGTGGACGGAGGGCCGACGGGGGCTTCCGCGGGATGTGATGGCGACCGGGGCTTTCGGAGAACTGGGGCGATGGCTATATTGGTGTTTTTGCCCGACTGCTGAACGGGGTCCGCAGTATCCTACCTAGGGCGCATCGGCAGAACCTGCCGTGCCCGACATCCAACGCTGCTTTCTAATGGCGTCGGCCTTGACCGTCGAGGCCGCCATTGTCCTTCAATCGAGAGGAGTTTTCGTGTCCGATCACATTCCCAGTTCGAAGTTGAATGCCATTTTCAAACCATCGTCGATCGCCGTCGTCGGGGCCTCGACGCGGCCCGGAACGGTGGGCAACGACATTTTCCGCAACCTGCTGTTCAACGAATTTCACGGCTCCGTGTATCCGATCAACCCCAAGGCCAATAACGTGCTCGGGGTGCACTGCTATCCCGACCTGCTGAACGTGCCGGGAGCGGTGGACCTGGCGGTCGTGATCGTGCCTGCGGCGGGGATCCTGGATGTGGTGGACCAGGCGATTGCGAAACAGGTGCAAGCGCTGGTCGTGATCTCGGCCGGATTCAAGGAAATCGGGGAGAAAGGCGCCGAACTGGAAAAGCAACTGCAGGAGAAGGTGCGGGCGGCGGGCATTCCGCTGATCGGACCCAATTGCCTGGGCGTGATCAACACCGACCCGGCCGTCCGCATGAACGCCGCGTTCGGCCGCAAGATGCCGGGGCCGGGCAATCTGGCCTTCCTGTCGCAGAGCGGTGCGCTGTGTACCTCGGTGTTGGATTACGCCGAAGAACGGCACATGGGATTCAGCAAGTTCATCAGCTTTGGCAACAAGGCCGATGTCAACGAAATCGACCTGCTCGAGTACCTGGCGAACGACCCGACGACGGACGTGATCGCCATGTACCTGGAGGACATTTCCGACGGCCGCCGGTTTATCGAGACCGTGCGCAAGATCTTCTGGGAGACGCACAAGCCGATGTTGTGCCTCAAGTCGGGCCGGACGCCCGAGGGGGCCAAGGCCGTCAGCAGCCACACGGGCTCCCTGGCCGGCTCGGACTCGGTGTACGACGCCCTGCTGGTGCAAAGCGGCGTGCAGCGGGTGGACACGATTGCCGAGTTGTTCGACTCGGCGGCGCTGTACTGCACGCAGCCCCTGCCGCGGGGCGGGCGCGTGGCGATCATCACCAACGCCGGCGGGCCGGGCATCATGGCCACCGATTCGGCCGTCCGCTTTGGATTGAAGCTGGCCGAACTCAGCCCGGCGACCCAAGAGAAGCTGAAGTCGTCGCTGCCCTCGACGGCCTCGCTGCGGAACCCCATCGACGTGATCGGAGACGCCCGCGCGGACCGCTACCGCTCGGCCGTGCGGACCGTGCTGGAAGACGACAACGTCGACATGGGCATGGTGATTCTGACGCCGCAGTCTATGACCGACGTCGAGGAGACGGCGGCGGTCGTGCCGGACGCGGTGCAAGGCATCAAGAAGCCGGTGGTCTGCTCGTTCATGGGCGCCAAGGACGTGGCCCCGGGCGTCGCCATTCTGCGCCGGGCCGGGGTCCCGAACTACCCCTTCCCGGAAGACGCCATCCGCAGCCTGGCCGCGGCCGAGCGTCTGGTGGCCCTGCACGAAATCCCCCGCCGCGAGATGCACGTCTTCAACGACCTCGACGTGGAGAAAGCCAAGAGCCTGATCGTCGCGGCGCTGGACGGCCAGGACCAACGCTACCTGACGCAGGCCGAGTGCCGGCCGCTGCTGGAATGCTACCGGCTGCCGCTGTTGCGCAGCGCGATTGCCGGGACGGCGGACGAAGCCGCGCAGATCGCTGCGTCGTTCGGCACGCCCGTCGTCATGAAGGTGATGTCGGCCGACGTGGTCCACAAGTTCGACGCAGGCGGCGTGCTGCTGAACATCCACGGAGCGGACGAGGCCTTGGCTGGTTACAACAAGATCGTCCAGAACGTGACCCGCGCGGTGCCGGGCGCCAAGATCCAGGGCATCCTGATCGAAGAGATGGCCCGCAAGGGCGTGGAGGTGATCCTGGGGGCCAGCCGCGACGGCCGCTTCGGACCGCTGATGATGTTCGGCCTGGGCGGCACGCTGGTCGAGGTCCTCAAGGACGTGTCCTTCCGCCTGGCGCCGATGTGGAAGATCTCGGCCGAACGCATGGTCCGCCAGATCCGCTCGTTCCAGGTCCTGGACGGCTTCCGCGGCAGCCCGCCGGCGGACATCGGGGCGATTGTAGACACGCTGCTGCGACTGTCCGAGATGGTCTGCAATCATCCGGAGATCTCGGAGCTGGACATCAACCCGCTGATCGTCCACGCCCAAGGCCAAGGCTGCTCGGTGGCCGACAGCCGGGTGATGCTGCGGCGGCCATCGTGAGTCCGCCGTCATAAGTCTCCACGTAGGACGGTTTGCCGAACCGTCCGGGACGGAATGGCATTCCGTCCTATATGTACTTGGAAACGGATGCACCGCTACTGGCGGCACCGGGCAGCCGGTTCTTGGCAGGAGCCTGGCGGCGATGCGTCGTGCTTCCATCCTCCGTCTGCGGCTCGTAGAATGGATGGAAGCGAGCACGTGTACGAACTGTATTGAACTTCGCCTGGCGCCGTTTCCGGTCCGTGACTTCCGTGATTTGGGAGGGCGACACGTAGGCCGGAACAAGTCCGCGCAGTTCCGGCACGGCCATCCGCCCGTAAACCGCAGAAATTCTCGCCGGAACTGCGCGGACTTGTTCCGGCCTTCTATGATCGCGTGGGTTTTGTCAA